>JBEKFI010000001.1:0-65710 GCA_050013395.1 Verrucomicrobiia bacterium
CGTATCCGAGCAGGAGATTCCATCGCACAAGGCGCGCATTGTGGTTCTCGGTGAAGGCAACAAGATTCTCTCGCGTCGCTCCGAAACTCCCCTGGGGTGAAGCAAATGAGAATGAGAGCATTCCGGCCGGCAACTGGCCAGCCGTGAGGTGGTTGGCGTTCATCCTCTCGGTGTTGCTGGCGGCAATGCTCGCGCCGCACGCCGCTGCGCGGTCTGTTCGCCGCCCACGTAACGGTTAAAGTTTCCGCGCGACGCCGTCGCCCTCTTCGCTTCTTTGCAGGCTTGTCGTGGCCCGCGCTTTTCGCTACAAGCTGCAGGATATGAAATGGCTGGCTTTTGCAGTTCTGGCGTTGATGCTCCCGATTGCAGTGCCCGCGGACGCCGGCGAAACGAATCTTACCGCCGAGGCAATTCTGGCGCGTGTCTGGGCGAATCGCCCCCTGAAAGACTTTTCGCTGAAGGCCCGGTTGTTTGTGACGCGCGAGAAGATCGTGCCCGTGGAAATTCTCGTGAAGAACACTCCCGAAGAAGTGCGGACGATTTATCGCGCGGGCAAAACGCAGTTGCTGGTCATTCAGCCCGGACACGGCGAGCCGCGCTATTATTTGCAGGGGGCGGGCGAACTCAGGGGCAAGCGCAGAACGGAAGACTTCCTCGGCTCACACTTCAGTGACTACGATCTCGGGATGCCGTTTTTGCGGTGGCCGAACCCAAAGCTCCAGGGTGAGCAGCGCGTGCCGGGACGCGATTGTTACATCATCGAAACCAAAGCTGCAGGCGAGCCTTATGCACGGGTCAGACTGTGGATCGACAAGGAGTACTTTGCCCTGTTGCGCGCAGAGGCGTTTGATGAAAACGAGAATCTGGTGAGACGTTTTGCGATCACCAGTTTCAAACGGATCGGCGAATTCTGGATTCCGCGCGGCATCGAAATCGCCTTCGTGCCGCCGGGGCAGTCACTGCCATCCGAAGAGAAGTCGCGACTCGAGGTGTACGAGGGCAGCTACGATATGCAACTCCCCGTGGAACGGTTTTCGGCAGCGTCATTCGGAGTTGGATCCGGTGCCGGCAAGAGCGGTCACTAACAGACAGAAACGATCATTCGTGCTTGGGGATCCACTGCATGCCGCGGCGTTCCCAGTTGTTCAGTTTTATCTCCAAGTGGCTGCGGGCGAAATTGTGGTGCATGAAGTGGAGCGCAACCGCCGCCTCATGGTTCTCAAGCTTTTTTGAGAAGGCGTTCGTCAGACGAGTGAACCGGCGGATACTCAACCCCGGCGCCGAAGGTACCAATTCCTCGGCCAAAAAGGCACGGGGAACCTGATGGACTTTGTGACACCGTAGCTGGCGGACACACGAAGCCGAAGGCACAAGAGACCGCGCCCGCCCGCGCCAAACCCGGCGCGGGCGGGGCGATAGCGAAGCCTCGTTTGGCCGGGGAGGGATTTATTGTCAGAGGTGATACTATGACCGCTCGTCAGACTGAATGGCCCGCGATGGTCGCGGGGCGTAGGTCATATGGGAAATGCCGGCTAAAAAGGATTGCCGTGCAGTTCTGGGCGAGGTGGCTGAGGGGAGAACCCCAGTTCGCCGAGCAAATCCAGATCAGCTTCGCACTCGGGATTCTTCGCCGTAAGGAGTTTATTGCCGTAGAAAATCGAATTGGCTCCCGCGAAGAAGCACAGCGCCTGAGCTTCCCGCGACAGCCGCGTGCGGCCTGCTGAGAGCCGCACTTTGGAGCGCGGCAGGGCAATGCGCGTCGTGGCCACCAGTCGAATCAACGGAAAAATGCCCACGAGCGGTTGATCCTCCAGCGGCGTGCCTTCCATGGCCATAAGACAGTTGATCGGAACACTCTCGGGCGGCGGGTCGAAACCCACGAGCACTGCCAACATTTTCAGGCGATCCAATTCGCTCTCTCCCATCCCGATGATTCCGCCGCAGCACACCGAGATGCCAGCCTTCTGGACGGCACGAATCGTTTTCAACCGATCCTCGAATGTGTGCGTGGTGACAATGTTCGGATAAAACTCAGGACTCGCGTCGAGGTTATGGTTGTACGCGGTGACACCCGCGCGCTTCAACTCGTGCGCCGCCGTTTCGCTGAGCTGCCCCAAGGTGACACAGACTTCCATGCCGAGCTTACTCACTTCGCGAACCGTCTGGAGGACTGCCTCAAACTGTGGCGTGTTTTCGCGGACGCCCTTCCACGCCGCGCCCATGCAGAAACGTGTCGCACCATTTTCCTTCGCTCGTCGCGCCACTTCCATCACTGCTTCGGTTGGCATAAGCTCCTCGGCGTTCACCCCGGTGGGGTACCGGGCGCTTTGCGCGCAGTAGGAGCAATCCTCGCTGCAGCCGCCGGTCTTGATGCTCAGCAACGTGCAGAGCTGGATTTCGTTGTTCTTCCAGTGCTTCAAATAAGTGTTGCGCGCCTCCTGGATCAGGTCAAAGAACGGTTGGAAGTAAATCCTCCGGAGGTGATCCAGAGTTGTAACCTCCATATCACCAAGCACTTTTATTCCTGAATTTGCGGCCATCCTCAATGTACCCCCCATTTCGGCTTAGATGCTACAGGAAGGCCTGTTGCATTGCAAGCCGCTGGCCGTTTTGCTAGTGTATGCGGTATATTTTATGGATCGAACCGTCCAGAGAATCTGCGATCTGTTGCAGAGTCCCGATGGCATGCGACGTTGCGCGGCTGCGATGGTGCTGGCTGAACTCGCCCCAAAAGACGCGCGCATCGTCAAGGCCCTTGGCGAATCTCTCAAAGATGCCAACCAGCTTCTCACCCGCTATGTTCTCGAAGCCTTCGACGCGATCGGCACGCGCGCCGTCGTACCTTACGTGCTGCCGCTGCTCGATGCGGAGGACATGGAAACGAAGCTCCGCGCTGCTGCCATCGTCGCGCGCGCGGGCGGCGACATCTTGCCCGAACTCAAACGGCAATTTGAAAAGTCGAGCGTTCAGCAGAAGCGCGTCCTCGTGGACATCGTGGCCCGCATTCACACCCGCGAGGCCATGCAGATCATCCTCAACGTTTTGTTCGATCCAGATTTCGAACTCGTGAAGGAAGCCTGCCAGGCAGTTCGACGCCACATTGGCGATGCCACGCCCAAAGAGCGTGCCATGCTCCACAAACAGGTCGCGAAGTTCACGAATTCCTCGCGCGTCAAAAAGAATGACCGTGTGTTGAGCTCCTGCTTGCTGTTGGTTGGCAACATCGGCGCTCCCAACGCCCGCAACATTCTGCTCAAACACACAACGCTCAGGAACCTCGGCTACATCCGCCGCAACGCATTGATCGGCCTCAAAGGCTTGGAACTCACAGGCGCTGCGGCCAAGGCGACCGCCCGCCAGATGCTGAAGTATCTGGCGGACTCTGACACCATGGTTGCGCAGCATGCGTTGGACATTCTTGAGAAGCTTCCATTGTCTGGCTCGTACGACTCGCAGTGGCGCAAGCTGTTGAAGAACAAACATCCGGTCGTCCGAGGGTTCGCTGCTCGCAGGCTCGCGGTCAGCGACAACGCCGCCACCAACCGATTGATGATGACGCTGCTGAACCACGAGGACGCGCAGGTCGGTGAGATCGCCGCCGGCGCGCTCGCTCGTCACAAACGCGCCACCAAGCTGTTGCTCGCCGCACTGGCGCGGGAACGCAAAACCGAAGCGGCTTGGCGACTGGCAAAAATCCTTAAGCCTCACAGCGAGTCTGTGGACAAGAAGATGCTCAAGAAATTCGCCGCGCTCGCCGCCCGCGATCTCGAGTCGGGGAATCCGCGCTACGAAGCACTGTTTTACTTCCTGTGCAACATCGATCCGAAGGTGGCGGATGGGGTGGTGCGCGACGTCGGCTTGAAATTCAAGAAGGTAAAGAGATGGTCGAAGGCAGTCGAATGCCTGCGGCAACTGGCGCGGTCCGAAAGTTTCGACCGGGAACTGCGCTACGAACTCAGCGTTTGCAACCTGAAACAGTCGCAAAAGGATCTCGCCCAGCATTTGCGTGCCGGAGATCAGGCTCTGCGTGGTTTTCAGGCGTTACTGCCGGACAAATCGTTCAAGCTGCTGGAGCGATTGAAGAAAGAAAAAGTCCTCGATGCAGCCGATCTTTATTATGTCGGTTTCCACTTTAGCGAAGGCACAGGCGACGAGCAAAAGTTCGGTCAGAAGCTGCTCGAGCACGTGGCGAAATGCTGGCCCAAGACCAAGGAAGGCAAAGCCGCCCGCAGCAAGCTGAAGCTGGCGACCCAGCCGCCGGTTGTGACGCGAACTGCCCTGCCGACCACGGAACCTAAGGAATCGCAAGAGTAGTTGCCGCAATCGTGGCCGGCGTGCGGGTGGAACTTCGTCCTCCAGAGAGATGCGGTGTTCCCACAAAACATGGAGGGCTTGGCTCCAGCCAAGCCGTGCTGTCAGGTTTTTTTCAACGCCCTGCGGTGGGGTCAAGGGAGAGCACCCAGGCATTGGCGCGGCCGCCTCCTGCGACAGACGGACGGCCTCGTCGTACCGCCCGGCCTTCATGAGTCCGGCCAGCCAGTGTCCCAGTCGGGCCAACCCTGCACGGCGACCTTCCGGTCGTCGGCACTCGGGCCACGAAGTTTTTCCCAGATGTTGGCGACCGCCTGCTGAATCTGCGTCGCGTCTTTAGTGTCGATCTGCTGGCCAATCGGGTTCGCTGGAGTTGACCCCGACACAAGTGTCGGGGCCGCCCAGCCAACCGTCCCCGCGCCCAAGAGTGCCACCGCCACAAGGTTCAAGCTCCATTTTCTCATCGTTGTAACCTCCTGTCCCGTCGGCCGTCTGTCGCGCAAAACTGACGGCTGAGAGCCGACAGATGAAGGCAATCCCCTCTTAATCGTAACGGCCTCCGTTTTCGCAACTGCTTACTCAACCCATTTACAGAATCAAGAGATGTGACCCCGACTGCCTTTTGTCTTGATCGGAACCTTTACCGGCTGCGTAGTGCCTGCGGGCCAGTAAGTCCAAAATGATGAATAGTTAGATGTGACCCCTAGAGCTAACGGTGGTTCGATGTGTCTCGGTCGCCCTTCCTTCTCGAGAGCCTGTTTCAACGCCTGGACGCGCTCGTCGGAGCCGACAAAGACATTCTCGGGGAACCGGTAATAGCGGAGCATCCCGGCCAGAATCTCCGTGCCCAAATAGGAGTTCAACCACATGCCGGCCAGGTATTGCAGACGCAGGTTCGAGTCCGTGTTGATTTGCGCGTGTTTGCTCCACTCCTGTAGATCGGCTGCCTGCCCGGCGTAGGTGGCGAGCAAATCAACCGCGACTCCCGGCCCGTCCACTTCCTTTCCGCCGCGCCACTTTTTCCCGCCGAACCCCGCCTCTTCGAGCGAGGCTTTCACGCGCTGGTAGTCGTCGCGGTCGAGCCGCTGCTGCAATTCGTCCACGTCGATCCTCGTCGGCCCGACCTGACCGAACAAAACCGCGTCGTAACCTTCCCCCTTGGCATCGTTGCTCCAGAGAATCCCGTTCGGGAACACCTTGAAGAAGGTCGCAATCATGCTCTTCGCCGTGTCCGAATTGCTCTCGTAGAGCGGAATCCACAAGCTCATCACGCCGCCCGGATTCAAATGTTCCTTGCACCACGTGTAATACTCCACCGTGTTCAGCGCGGCGCAGCCTTTGACCCACGGATCAATCGGGTCGGACGTGATGATGTCGAAGTTCTCGCGCGTCGTGCGGACGAAATGCCGCCCGTCGTCGAGAATCACCTGCGTCCGCGGATCGTTCACCACCCCGTAGTTCTCTTTCGCAAACATCGGTGCCACGAATTTCGGGACCAACGGTTCGATGTCGCAGATGACGATGCGTTTCACGCTCGGGTACAAGGTAAACGTGCCCGCTGTCACCCCCGCGCCGCAGGCCACCACCAGCACCGACTTCGGGTTCTTGTGCGCCAGCGCCGAGATGTGTCCCAGCATCCGCTGCAACCGCATATCGCGCGGGTCGTTCGACGCCTGCACCTTGCCCGCGCCGTGGAAACTGCGAACGCCCGCCGTGGACATCGTCACGGCAACCGACACGTTCATTCCCTCGCCCACATAGGTGCAATACACATCCGTGGGACCGGCTTCAAACGGAACGTCATCCTCCTGGACAATCCCCGGCATGATTTGACCCGCCCAGGTCGCCATGTGACGTCCATAAGCGACCAGACCCCAGGGAATCGGGAACAGACTCCATGCGAGCCAGGCGGCAACGCCCACCGCACCCACCAACGCAACGGCAACTCCCGCAGCAAACTTCCTCGTCTCACCACCGGAGGTTTCGGCAACACGCGACCAAAGGAATGGCGACAATGCCACCAGCATCGCGACGGTTGACAACCCGATTAACACCCGCTGCGACCATTGCGTCCCCACCGCAGGAATCAGCACCATGCTGAAAGCGAGCGCGCCAATGATCGCACCCACGGTGTTCGCGGCATACACTCCGCCGACCAACCGCCCTGGATCCTGCCCGCGAACCGCAACCGCCGCCAGCGCCAGCGGAAAACTTGCCCCCCAGAGAACCGTCGCCGGCAGAATCGCCCACAGGCAACGCGCCAGATCGAGTTGGAACGTGTACCACGGGCTGCGCGAGATAGACAGATCGATCGGCCAATAAGGAATCGAGTCGGAGATCATGTGCGCCGTCCAGGCAATTGCCGCGGCGAGCAACATTTGGCAGATTCCCAAAGCAATCCGGCGCGACATCGTTCCCCGCGCCAGAAACGATCCAACGCTGCTGCCGATCCCCAGTCCCACCAGGAACACAGCCAGGATGATCGAAAACGTGTACACCGTCCCGCCGAGCATTAGCGAAACCAGCCGGGTCCAAACCACCTCGGCGCCCAGTGCCGACATGCCCGACAACGCGATCGTGACGTACACGCCCCGTGCTCCCGACGCGCGAGCCGTGCGGCTCTGTGCTGGTTCATCGGCAGGCGCCCGATGCGGCGATTCACTCGCCAAACTCAAAGCGATCAACGTCACCGTCGCGTTAATTGCCGCGGCGACATACGTGGCCGTCGGCATGTCGTGAACCTGCAACAAATAAAACCCCGCCAGCAAACAGCCGAACACGGCCCCGGCAATGTTGCCTCCGTAAAAGAACCCCAACCACGACACTCCCTGCGGCGTCGTTTCCACCCAGCGCGCAATGGCCGGCAACGTCGCCCCCATCAACATCGTCGGCGCCAGCAAGCACACGGCACTGACCAAGCCGCGCAGCAGAATGTTCTGGAATCCGTGCCCGACATGCGCCGTGTAAATCTGGCCGACAAACGGCATAACGAACAGTTCCACGATCCCGATCACGCCGATCCCCAACTCCAGCAGCGCGTAAACTCTCATTGGATGTCGCCGCGCTGGAATTACCCGCGCCAGCAACCAACTCCCCAGGCACATTCCTCCCATGTAGGTTCCCAGCAACACGCCGAGGGAGACCGCCGTTGACCCGATGACGAGTTGCAGCAACTGGAGCCAGACGATTTCATAAATCAACGCCGCACACCCGCTGCCGAAGAACAGCACCACCAACACAGGAAGAAACCGAGGGGATGCAGGAAGATTCGTCGTCTGGTTTAAGTCTTGACCGGTCATGGCGTGATTACGACTACCGGAACCGGAGCCAACGCGCCAGCGCAAAGCGTCGCGCCGAAACCGACGGTCTCGCGGGGGCACCGCCAACCTGTACCTCAACCCAAATCGATTGCCGCTTTCAGATTCCGAGGCAGGGGTCAAGGCAGGGGTCAGGCAGGGGTCAGCTCGATTTTCATAATGCCGCGCAGGTTGAACTAAGAACAATCGAACTGACCCCTTCTCGGCCTCGTCATACTGCTGCGCCTCCATGAGTTTGGCCAGCCAATGCCCCTCCCGGGTTGGTCCCAGCACCGCGACTCTCCGGTCCCGGTGATTCACCGCCTGCAATTGCTGCCGGACGTTTGCGATCGCCTGCTGAATCTGCGTTGGATCTTTGCTGTTGAGCTGCTGGGCAATTAGGTCCGTCGAACACTGGCTTTTGCCACGGCGGTCGCGCCGCGTGATTTCGCGCAGTGACTCCGGATAGAGATCAGAAACTCAACTGACAATTTGGCGGTGAAGCGGCGGCATCTGACAGTTTGTCATCGTTCACCGCCTGTTTGTTGCGGATGCGGCACGCCATAGATGTCGATATGATACGGGCGGCCGCCGAACGTGGTGTTGCGCTCGGAGAAATAGCCCAGCAGGCCGAAGACGAGCGCCAGCACCAAAGCGGCCACACCGATGCTCACGGCAACGGGGCGCTTTTTCGGATGACGCTCGGGACTTCGGTCGAGGAATGGCCAAACCAGCAACAGCAACGGCGGAATCAGGGACACAAACAGGCCGAGCGTCTTTGGAAAATACTTCAGCAACTGATACGTGGACAGGAAGTACCACTCCGGCTTGATGCCTTCGGGCGTCACGAACGGATCGGCTTTCTCTCCCAATTCGACCGGCCAGAGCACGATCAACGTTACCAGCGCGCCGACGAGCAGGCTGAAGACCACGCCCTCCTTCAAGACGTGGTGGGGGAAAAACGGGACGCCGTTCTTCTTATCGATCGGTTTTTCTTCACCGACCCGCTCCAACGTGGCCAACCCCTGCACGCGCATCAGGAACAGATGCGCGACAATCAACATCGTCAGCACCCACGGCAGGATCACGACGTGCAACACGTAGAACCGGGCCAGCGTCTCGCCCGTGACGCCTTCGCCACCGCGCAGCAGCAGCTTCATATACTGGCCTGCCAGCGGAATCGCGCCGGTGATTTCGGTGCCGACGGTAGTGGCCCAATACGAAAGCTGGTTCCACGGCAGCAGGTAGCCGGTAAAACCGAACGTGATGGTGCAACCAAAGATAAACACGCCCAGCACCCAGGTCAGCTCCCGTGGTTTCTTGTACGCGCCCATGAAATAGGTGCGCATCATGTGCACCAGCACGCACAGAATCATCAACGTCGCCCCCCAGGCATGCAGCCCGCGGATCAGCCAGCCGAAATGCGCCTTGGTCATGATGAAACGCACGCTCTCGAACGCGGTGTTCGTCGTCGGCCGGTAGTAAATCATCAGCAGAATGCCGGTGACGACCTGGTTGACGAACAGAAACAGCGACAGGCTGCCGAACGTATGCCAGAAGCCCGTTTCCTTGGGCAGCGGTTTGTGCACCTGCTCATCGACGAACTTCTCCACCACGCCGATGTCAACGCGTTGGCCCAACCAGGCGCGGAGCTTTGGGTAGAGACTCATCGCGGTGTCGTTGTAGCCGCGCTTCCCTGCCCCGAAAGCTTTCGGGGTGAATGAAGCGCGGGCCGTTCGGTTGCGGCGGGCGTTCGGCGCTTCGCAGAAGCGCCGCTACACGAGCAATGATTGCGTTCGCGCGTGCGGCTCATGCGGATTTCACCATCACTTCCCCGTTGACGACCATCACGCCCTGCTTGGCCAGCGGTCGCGGCGGCGGACCGGAAACGGGGCGGCCGTTGGTGTCGAAGAATCCCGCGTGACACGGACAAGCAATTTGCCGCCGCTGCGCATCCCAGCCAACGATGCAACCGAGGTGCGTACAGATGGCCGAGAACGCACCAAAACCCTGTGGCGTACGGATCACAATGACCGGATGCCCGTTGACGGCAACGATTTTCGTCTGCCATTCAGCGAAGTCCGCTGCCTTGCCCGCCGAAACCGTCTGCACACCGGGTCCTCGGCGCTGCGCCGGCCAGACGTAGCTGAGCACCGGCGCGGCGAACGCAATCGCCCATGCGATCAGGCCGCCGGTTAACAGCCAGTCCAGAAACGTGCGACGCGAAATCTTTTGATTCTCGTTCACGACATCAGTGTTCGCATTGTAGCCGCGAAACTTTTTCGCGGCATCCTCCCGCGACCCACGCCTCGGCCGCGAAAAAGTTTCGCGGCTACAGTCATTTCTTCTCCTCTATTTGCCGCCGTTTCGCCCAGAACAGCACCGCCATCACTATGGGGAACCCCCAAATCGGGCCGAGTGCGAGTCGTTTCCAGCGCTCGAACCGCTCCAAGCCCGAGATGTCCGTGAGCGCTTGGTTGAGAATCTCTCCGGAATGCGCGGCCACAGGCTTCAGTTGTTGGAGAGAGAGCGTGTGCTGGAGCGCTTCCAGTTGCGTGACCTGCGTCTTGGCTTCCTGCAATGACAGTTGGTCATCGTCCGTCGCCAGACCACGCACAGTGGCGCCGTGGACTGTGGCGACCGCGTGTTCGTAGGCGCTTTGCTCTTTGCGGATCAGACCGGCCACCGCATCGCGCACGCCTAGTTGTTTGGGGTTATTGGCGTGACACTGCACGCAACTCTCATCGAACAACGCGAGCGACGCTTTCTGGATTCCGTGATTGCCGTGGCAACTGACGCATTCGCTGAACAACCCGGCTGTGGCCGCCTCTGCGTGAGGGCTTTTCTCGAACAACTCGCGCTGGCGGATGTGGCACTTGCCGCAGACTTGGCCGACTTCCTTGGTGCCCGGCGGCGTCGCGCCGTGGTTGCCGTGGCAGGTGACGCAGGTCGGCGCGCTCAGGTCGACCTTCTCGAAGAGTAATTGGGCGTGATAACTGGTCTTGTACTGCGTCACGACGTCAGCGGGCAGTTGATACTGCGCCATGAGCTTCGCGTCGCTGTGGCAGCGGCTGCAAGTCTGCGGAACGTTGGTTGGGTAGGTGCGGCTGGCCGGTGCCTTCGAGGAGAGAATATCGTGTACGCCGTGGCAATCGGTGCAAACGGCCGCGTTCTGGTCGTTGTGCTCGAACAGTTGCTCGCCGTGCTTGCTGGTCTTGTAACGGTCGAGTTGGTCGGTAGGCAGGCCGTACGGATTCATCCGGCGCACATCGCTGTGACAACTGGCACAGAGTTCAGCGATGCCGCGTTTGTTATCTGGCCGCTTAAAGTTGTCGGTAGCGTGCGCGGTCTCGTCGTTCACCTTGGGATCGCCGCCGTGGCAATCCACACACGTCAGCCCGGCCTGCGCGTGCCCGCTTTGCGCATAGAGCCCCTGCTCCTTGCCGTGGCATTTGAGACAAGAGATCTCTGCCGCTGGCGCGGCCATGACGGCAGCCAGCAACACCAGCGCCACGCCGATCACATCGAGCCGCCGTTGTGGCAGTCGCTGCATTTTTGACCTTTCCATGCGTCGGCTAGATCCTCCGACGGATGTTGAAATTCAAATCCCTGGGCGCTGAGCGTTTTCAAGTCCGTCCCCGCTCCCTGGGCGATAATCGTATGGCAACTGTTGCAGTCAACAGAAATCGTCTTGCCCTCGGCACTGGCGTGCTGGCCGTCGTGGCACCGGAAACAGCCGGACCATTCAAGGTGGCCAATGTTGTTGGGATAGACCTTCCAGCGCGATTTCATTTCGGGGAAGAAGTTCGCCTGGTAGATCTTCTGGAGTTCGGCGATGGCGCGCTGGACGGTCGCGGGGTTGGCCGACGCGTACTTCTTCGTCAGCAGGTCGGTGATTTTCTGCAGGGCCTCGGTGGTGGTCTGGTACTCGGCGGCCAGCGCGTCGACGGCGTTTTTCTTGATCGAGGGCAACGCCGGATCAATCCGCCCCAACGCCATCGCGGAGTCCACCGCCTCGTCGGGCGAGCGGAAGATGTGCGTGGGCCGGTTGTGGCAGTCAATGCAGTCCATCCGCCGCACGGATGCGCCGGCCAACTGTGCAGGCTTCAGTTTGTTCTCTTTCGCCTCGTACACGGTGGCGTTGCCCTTGGAATCCGTGAAGCGAATCCAAGCGATCTTCTGCCGCGCTTCGTCTGTCGCGATGTACTCAACCTTGTTGGCGACGTTCATGTGCCAGTGGATGCCGCCGACCGGCCCATGCGTCGGATCGCCGCCGCCCACCTTGAGCAACAGTTCCACCGTCCACGGGCTGTTCTTCTCGTCGTACTTGAAATGCGTGCTGACCTTTTCGACGGCGCCGTAGAATTTCTGCGGCCAGTGGCATTGTTCGCAGGTCTCCTGAGCCGGGCGGAGGTTTTTCACAGGGATCGGAATCGGCCGCGGATACTTGTCAAACAGAGTCGCATAGACCTGGTAACTGCCGGACAATTTGGAGCGCACGAACCACGTCGCACCGGAACCGATATGACATTCCGTGCAGGTGACGCGTGTGTGTGGCGAGTTCTGGTAGGCGGTGAACTCGGGCCGCATCACCGCGTGACAGGTCCGTCCGCAGAACTGCGTCGATTCGGTGAAATGATAACTGCGATAGCTGCCAATGGCTGTCAGCAGGAAAAATACGACCGCGAATCCGCCCAAGCTGCCGAGCAGTTTGCGGTGCCGGGGCCGGTTCAGATCGATGATGGGAAACAGTGTCAGTGCGACGCGGCCACGCTGCACCAACCGATGGCGTTCCATGATGATGCCGACAACAACCAGAATGAGTCCGGTAATCAAAAAGAAGGGGGCGACGAAGTAGGTCAGGATGCCCATGTACGGATTGCTGAACTGGGCAAAGAAATCCATCGCCAACAGACAAAGAACAGCGAAAAAACTGCCGGCCGCCACAATCAACCCCAGCAGACTCAGCCAATTGTGAATCAGCGATGGTGCCTTGGGCGGCCACGGGCTCGTATTTGCGCTGTCATCCATTGTCTATGGTTTGAATTGGCCACTCCTGTTCCGTCACGCTTCAACCGGAAGCGCGCGTTGCGCCACGCCGCCCTGGCCACGCCAATGCCACCGAGAGTCGCTGGCTCGGCAAACGACTACCGCAAAAAGATTTGGGATGCAATCCCCGAAACTCTCGCCTCCGGCCAACGCCTGACACTAACCTACCGCGCCAGTCAAATCCGCATCCTCAACCGCGCTCGCCTACAGAGAATCGCCGCAGGCGACGAGAGAATCTGAGTAGCGCGGGCGTCTCGCCCGTTCCTTGGCGTATCTGGACATCATCACCGTCGTCGCGACTCTGACCGGTGTAGCGGTGGCTCTGCGAGCCGCCGAAACCCTTTGATCAACGCCTCGGCGTTTCATTCACCCCGAAAGCCTTCGGGGCAGGGAGATGCCGCTACATCGGATATCGCAGTTTATTGGTGGCAGTGCCCAGATGCCGCCCCCGTTCACCGCGGCGCTTGTTCTCGCTTGTTCCCATCACCGCCACCCGGTAAACTTCTCTCATAGGCAAATGACCACGCGACGGCAGATCAAGGCGTACGCAACCGAGGTGGCGCGGCGGTTCCGGCCCCAGCGCATCATCCTGTTCGGCTCGTACGCCTACGGCAACCCAACCAGGGACTCCGACGTCGATTTGCTCGTCGTCCTGCGGCACAAAGGGCGCAACGTCGAGAAGGCCATCGAAATCCAGCTCACGGTGCAGCCCGCCTTTCCGCTCGATCTCCTCGTGCGGACTCCCGAGAAGATCACGCAACGGCTGGCGTGGGGCGGTTGCTTCCTCAAAGAGATCGTTACCAAGGGTCAGGTGCTCTATGAATCCACTGACCGGCGGAGGAAGTAACGGTCGTGGCACAAACTTCGTCTGCAAGTCAGGCGACGCGAAAACCTCAATGACATTGATGTTGACCCGCGTCAATTTGCGACCGACAAGAGCGATATAACGTCATCTTGAAAGGAGCGCCATTATGAAAACAGTCTTCAGATTGATCTGCCTGATCGCGGCCACTTTGCTGTTGACCTTCAACTCAGCCCGCGCCCATTGCGACACCATGGACGGGCCGGTCGTCACAACGGCGAAGGCCGCGCTCGAAAAGGGCGACGTCAGCCCCGTGCTCAAGTGGGTGAAGCCCGAAGGCGAAGCTGAAATTCGCGACGCGTTCAAGAAAACGATTGCCGTTCGCAAGCAAAGTACCGAAGCGAAAGAACTCGCCGACCGTTACTTCTTCGAAACGCTCGTCCGCGTCCACCGCGCCGGCGAAGGCGAACCGTTCACCGGTCTGAAACCGAGCGGGACACCTCTCGAACCGGGCATCGCTGGCACCGACAAGGCGCTGGAGAAAGGTTCTGTGGACGACCTGGTGAAAGAGCTGACCGGGGCCGTTTCCGACGGCGTCAAGAAACGGTTCACTCGCGCCGCCGAGGCGAAGAAGCATGCCGACCAGAACGTTGAATCCGGCCGCGAGTACGTCGAAGCGTACGTGGAATTCGTCCACTACGTCGAGAACCTCCACGCCGCTGCCGCGATTTCATCCGTCCACAGCGGCGCGGCACAGCCCGAAATCGCACACCATCACTAATCAGAGAAGCGGATATGAAAGACAGCAAGAAACCCAAAACCACGACCGCGCTCGCCGCGCAAGCCGCTTGGGCAGCCGACCTGGTGGATTACCAGTCCGACGCGATCGTCAGCCGCGAGGTGCTGAAGAAGAAAACTGGTTCAGTCACGCTGTTTGCCTTCGACGCCGGGCAGGGATTGAGCGAACACACCGCGCCGTTCGACGCCCTGATCCAGGTGCTCGACGGCGAGGCTGAGATCACCATCGCCGGCAAGCGCCACCGTGTCCGGGCGGGTGAGTTGATCCTGATGCCCGCAAACCGGCCACACGCCCTGAAAGCCGTCCAACGCTTCAAAATGATGCTGATCATGATCCGGTCGTGAAGAATGACCAGCTTGCCCACTAACAAAGGCTCGTGACGAATGCGAGTTTGGGCGGAGCGCTGACGTGAAGAATGAAGACGGAAGGATGAGGGATGAAGACCGAGGACGGAAAACTGACGACCGAAACACTTCGTGGGAGCGGCCACGTGAAACGTGCTAAACATTCCTGCCGCGACCGGACAACAATTCTCTCCGAGCAATCGATATCCCAACCGTCATGCTCGTCAGATACCTAGTAGTACGAGGTATCGCACGCACACAAGCGGTAGATGAACGGAGAGGCATCGGAAGACGCGACGCAGCCCGATAACGATTTCACGTTTCAAGTTGCCCTCGCTACCTCTAATCATGCTCTCTCAGTCTTCAGAATCGAAGTGCAGCGTTATCGCTGGCGGTGGAGGCGGGCAACGTGGTACAACATGGGCACGACGGGAAAAAACCGATGAGCGGCAAACGAAGAGTGTTCGCCATGACTGGTGTCACCGCAATCGCGGCATTGATGATCCTCGCTGCGGCTTGCGACGGACAACGTGCGCCGGAGAAACAGGCAGCCGCACCGGCTGCCTCAAAACGGATCCGTGAGCCTGCTGTCGCCGGGCTGTTCTATCCGAAAGATCAAGCTACGCTGTCGCAAACCCTCGACGCGTTGCTGGCCCAGGCGAAGACGCACACGATCGACGGTGAACTGCGCGCTTTGATCTGTCCGCACGCCGGGTATCCGTATTCGGGGCCGGTCGCGGCGACGGCGTACCGGTTATTGTCGGGTCACGATTTCCAAACGGTTGTGCTTTTGGCGGTGAGCCACTACGCGGGATTTGCCAGCGCGTCGGTGGCCAATGCGGATGTGTACCGCACGCCGCTAGGCGACGTGCCGGTCTCGCCGAAGGCCCGGGAACTGGCGAAATCCAATCCGTTCGTGCTCGAACCGCGCTGCTTGGTACAGCGACCGCCATGGTCGTCGCAGGCGTCGCACCCCGTACCGCCCCCGGGCGAGGACACACCGGAGACGTGGGAGCATTCCGGTGAGGTGCAGGTGCCGTTCCTCCAAAAGACGCTGAAGAATTTCGCGCTCGTGCCCGTCGTTACCGGTGAAGCCGACCCGGAGAAAATGGCGCGCGTCTTGGCTGGTCAAGTGGACGACAAGACGCTGGTATTGGCGAGCACCGACCTGAGCCACTATCACCCGTACGACGAAGCGCGCGCGAAGGACAAGGTCACCACCGATGCCATCGTCAATCTCGACATCGACCGCATGAAGTCGTCCGGCGACGCCTGCGGCAAGACGCCGGTGCTGGCGTTGATGTATCTCGCCAAACAAAAAGGCTGGAAAGCCACTCTGCTCGATTACCGCAACAGCGGCGATACCGCCGGCAACAAGGACGCCGTTGTCGGTTACGCCGCGATCGCCTTCTACTCGCCGCGACAACAGAGTTTCATAAAACCGGAACGCAAACTTCTGTTGGATCTGGCGCGGCGGTCTCTCCGCGAAGTTGTGAAAACCGGCAAGCTGCCCGAGGTCGCCACCGACGCGTATCCCGCCAAGTTCACCGAGAAGAAAGGTTGTTTCGTCACATTGACCGAGCGCGGCCAGTTGCGCGGTTGCATCGGTCATATCCTGCCGCAGGAACCGCTGTACAAAGCGATCATGGACAACGCGCAAAGCGCGGCGCTGCACGACTACCGGTTCAGCCCCGTCCGGCCCAACGAACTCGACAAGATCGAGATCGAAATCAGCGTGCTGACCGTGCCCGAGCCGCTGACGTTCAGTTCACCCGACGACCTGCTGAACAAGCTCCAACCGCACAAGGATGGCGTCGTCCTGCAAATCGGTAGACGCGGTGCAACGTATCTGCCACAGGTCTGGGAACAGATCCCCGACAAGGTACAGTTTATGAATTCCCTTGCCGAAAAAGCCGGTTGCCCGCCCGACGCCTGGCGCGGCCCCGGCACCAAAGTCCTCATCTACCACGTCGAATCCTTCAAAGAATCGGAGATGTAACAGATAGGAAATTGCCTTTGGTGCGCAGGGGAGACGGGGTTCGACCAGCAGCGTTAAAGACCGTTTTGGGGCAATTGTTTCTTTCGATACTCGTCAATGTAGATCGTCATCGGCTCGGGCGTCACGTCACGATACAGTCCCATCTTGAAATAAAAACGGCTGGGGTTGGCATATCCGGTCCGGTCATTCTCGGGATAGGCGTTGAGGCCTTTATAATCAACAATCTGTTTGTCGCCAAGCCACGCTCTGATTCGCCCGTTTTCGGTGGTCGAAAAACGAATCTGAAACTTGAAATCGAGCCATCTGCCCCGCAGGTCTTCTTTGGTTTCAAAAAGAGTCGTTCGATGGGGGCCGATCTGATGGGTGATTCTGAGCACGCCGGAAACGTATCGGATGGCAACCACCGGACTGTCGTCCGAACAATTGCCGCCGGGACAGTATTGCTTCCATTGCGCGATGACCAGCCGCGTCGGCACGATTGGAAAATTCGTCGGGATGAACATGCTGAAGGAAAACTCGTAAGCTTCGTTTTCCTTCGAGGTCAGCTTTCTCGCCTCCAACAATTCCGCCCGCTCGCTATCCCGGCTGCCGTTAATTCCCGCTTCAAATTTATCATGGGTGTGAACAGTTATTCTTGCCGCGCCGCGGCCTGTGCGGAAAATGTTCGTCTGCATCTGCACCGCGCCGGGAACGAATCTGTCGGTGTCCCAAACCTTGCTCAAGTAGGACGTTTCAAAACCGTCTTAAACATCAAGGGCCGGCACGGACGCAATGGTGTCCTGGGCGCGGGAAATGCCGCCTGATAGAAGCGAAAGGCCGGCGACCAACCAGAAAATGAAATTCAACTTCAACATAATTCGGTTTTGATTTTTTCGATTGTAACTTCGCCATGCGTATCATGCAATGGACGATGACTAATAGGAAACTGTTTTTGGAGCGCAGGGGAGCGAGACGGGGTCCGAACAGGGGGGTTATCAAAACGAAAAAGAGAGGCCGGTAACTGTGATCCTAGAATGTCCTCCGACTCCTGGCCCACGAGGTAACTGTCTCTGCCATGTAGGCGTCGGTGACTAACCGCGTCCATTTCCTCTCCCTGGTCGTGGTGTATAAACCCCGTGAGGTCGGGACAGCAAGCAGAAAAAGACCAAGAAGACCAAAGCGGGATGACCCGACCGTGCGTTTGCACTGAGGTTTTGGCGGACAACTCAGCCGCCTTGAAGAAACCGCCGGGCTGCTTGGAGAAACTCGCGGGCAGTGCGCGGACATCTCGGCGCCATCACCAGCGGAGACACTAACCAATTTTCGTCGCAGCTTCGTCTGCAATCCGCTATTCGTTTAAGATGTTACCCTGAGTGGAGTGAAGGGTCTCGGTCGTCGGGAGGTTCGGAAACGGCAGAGATTTGCCGTCACACGACGGACGGCCCGCAGCGGTTTCGCCCGCCACTGGGGGATCAGAATGACAAACAGTAGACAAGTTGCGGCCCGGTCCAATGGACGACTCATCATCTTGGCAGTCGGCGCGCTCGGTTTCTCTTCCGTCATTACGCAGTTGGCGTTAATGCGGGAGATGCTGGGAGCGTTTGCGGGCAACGAGATGGCGTTGGGAATCATTCTCGGCAACTGGCTGCTGTTGACGGGAATCGGCGCGTGGCTCGGCCGGACCAGCAACCGTCTCCGCAATCCACGACTCTTGCTCGTACTCTTACTCTTGCTCGTCGCTCTCCTGCCGCTGGCGCAGGTGTATCTGCTTCGAACATTGCGCGATGTGGTGTTCGTCCGGGGCGCATTGGTCGGCGTGACTGAGACGATCCTGGCAAGTTTTGTCCTGTTGTTGCCTTACTGCATCGTGTCCGGATTTCTGCTGACGCTGGCGTGCGCGATTGTGGGAGCGGCGTCCCCGCCGCGATGTGTAGGGGCCGGTCGCGGCGGGGACGCCGCTCCCACGAGTACAGAGGAAATTGGGGCGTCCGGTATTGGCCGGGTGTATGTCGCGGACAGCGTCGGCAGCATTGCCGGTGGTGTGCTGTTCAGCTTCGTCCTCGTCCGATGGTTGGATCATTTCGCCATGCTGTATCTGCCGGCCCTGCTGAATCTCATGATGGCGGGAGTTCTGGCGTGGAACTACAGTGGCGACGAACGAATTGTTGGCCGCGAAGCCGAAGACGCCGCTCGTCGTGAAGCGGCAAAGGCACAAGAAGACGCAAAAGGAAGCATTGCCTCTTCCGTTTTTGCGACACTTTGCGCCTTTTTGCGGCAATTGATCTGTCGTCGATGGTTGCTCGTTTGTGTTGTGACGGTCATCACGCTGGCGGTAGTGGCACTGATGTTCCTCACCGACATGGATGCAGTTTCGACGGCGCGGCAGTTTGCGGGACAGAAGATTGTTTTCAGGAAGAATTCGCCTTACGGCAAGCTCATCGTGACGGAATCGGCGGGACAATTCAACTTCATCGAGAACGGCCTGCCGATCATCTCGACGCACAACGTCGAGCAGGTGGAAGAAACCGTTCACTACGCCATGGCGCAGCGGCCCGACGCGCGCAAGGTGTTGCTGGTGTCGGGCGGCGTGTCGGGAACGGCGAAAGAAATCCTGAAGTACGGTGTGAGCGAGGTGACCTACGTGGAACTCGACCCGCTCATCATCGAGGCGGGACGGAAGTACCTGCCGGACAGCCTGGCCGACCCGCGGATCAAGGTGGTCAACACGGATGGACGGCTGTTTGTGAGAGAGGTAGGGCGCGACCGCCGGGCGCGCCGTGGTCCCGACGAAAGCGGGCGGCCCGGCGGTCCGCCCCTACCGGAAGTGGGTTGCGATGTGGTGATTGTGGACGTGCTTGCGCCGTCCACATCGCAGATCAACCGGTTCTATACCGCCGAGTTTTTCGGCGAGGTCAAACTAATATTGACGCCGGGCGGCGTGCTTTCTCTGTCGCTGGGGCGTTACGAAAACTACGTCAGCAAAGAACTGGCACGAATGCTGGCATCGGCTCATGCGACGTTGAGGCAATCGTTCCGAAACGTGCTCGTGATTCCGGGCGGACGCGTTTTCTTTCTGGCATCGGATGGCGAACTCTTTCCTGATATTGCGGCACGAATCGAGCAACGGCGCATCCCGACGCAGTTGGTGAATCGGCATTACCTCGATGCGATGTTGACGCCCGACCGGATAAGCGATCTGCAGCGGGCGATGGCGCAAACTGCAGCCGTGAACAGGGATTTCAGCCCGGTCTTATACTATTACCATTTGATGCACTGGATGAGCCAGTTCAAGGTCAGGTTCGGTGTTCTGGAGACGGCGTTGCTGGTCGCGCTCGCGGTTTATCTGTTCACGATTCGTCCGGTGCCGCTGGCAATCTTCGTGTCGGGATTAGCGGCGTCGGCGCTTGAGGTCGTGTTGTTGCTCGGTTTCCAGATTCTTTACGGCTCGGTCTATGGGCAATTGGGAATCATCGTCACGATGTTCATGGCAGGGTTGGCGGTCGGAGCGTGGGTGGGAAACCGGGGCCTGATGCGCAACGACACGAACCCTCACCCTGGCCCCCGGTCGCCTCTGGCGCCGCCTACGGCGGGTAAACCTCTCCCTTCGCGGAAGGGAGAGGGAAATTTCTCTCCCACGTCATCGGGGGAGAGGATCAAGGTGAGGGGGCAAGCTGTTCATACCGGAGATTGGGAGGCGATGCGTCTTTTGGCCGTGCTCGCCTTCGCCATTGCCGGGTTGTCGGTGCTGGTGCCGCTGGTGTTGATGGCGCTGGGACGACTGGGCGGGACGACAACCGGCCTTGTGACGGTGCGGGTGGTGATTGCTTTGTTGACGTTTGTTCTGGCAATGTTGGTCGGCATGGAGTTTCCAGTCGCTTCTCAAGTGGAGTTTGTCGGTCGTGCCGCCACTGCGTCGCGGTTGTACACGGCCGATTTCGTCGGCGCATCTCTGGGTGCGTTGCTGGCGAGCACGTTTCTGATTCCGTTGATCGGCGTGACGGCGGTGTGTCTGCTGACGGCGGGACTGAACGTCATCGGCGGAGCGGTCGTTTTGTTGAGAAGACAATAGAAGACGTTCTTCATCAACCACGAAGTGCACAGCGCGGCAGAGCTGCAACCACAACAACTACAATTGCCGCAAAGAGGCGCAAGGAACGCAAGAAACGGCGGGGCGGTTGCGGTCGTTTTCGTTCTTGCTGCTCAAACCCTGCCGGGCGTATTCTCGGCACCGTGAGGAAAGGAGATTTACCTCATTTTACGAGGCGAACGAACCAGGCGAACCAATAACTCAAAACCACCCCGAGAACTTTCGGGATGAAATTCGCGTAGCTTCGGCTGCTGTCCAGAAAGAAGCTTGGAGCTTTGTGACAACAAGCAGCGATGGAAGTGCGCCCCACTTTGTTTGGGCACAGGTGAACCCCACAAGTGCCAGAGGAGAACGGATATGAAAGCGCGTTCGAGGCTGATTGCGGCCAGCACGCTCATTTGTCTCATCGGCATTCCGGGTGTTTGTCAGGCTGCGCCCATACACGACGCGGCAGCGAACGGTGATCTTGCAGAGGTCGCGGAGTTTCTCAAGGCAAACACTTCGGTGGTGAATGCCCGAGATGCCGCTGAGCGGACGCCCCTGCATTATGCGGCGCTCAAAGGGCACAAGGAAGTGGCTGATCTACTCTTGGCCAACGGTGCTGATGCCAATGCTCGGTCCAGTGACGGCAGCACACTGCTTCACTTAGCTGCCGGCAATGGTAATAAAGAAGTCGTAGAGGTCTTGCTCAGCAAGGGCGCTGATGCGCATGCCGAAGACGAATCGGGCAAGACCCCAGCGGTTCGTGCAGAGCAAGGAGGTCACGGTGATCTGGCCGGTCTGCTACTGGATTGCTTCACATTGAAAGAACTCCCTTCGGAGCGGAAAGAAGAAATTGATCGAGAACTTAGAAAATATGTCGGGGTCGACAAGGGCGAATCCCAAATCGTCGATGCCACCAATCTGGTATACAGTGTCTTTGGGTATTCCGAACAGGGTGATGAAGTCGACACGAAGACATACCGTTCGACGGGCAAGAAGGGACAAGTTTTCTACGGATACTACGTATCTATTGAGAAGATAAGGCCCGGCGAATCGATGGGTATAGTCGACGACAAAGGCGTGTTTCATCCCGCTATGAAAGTCGTGAAACACAAAGCGGTGGTGAGGGAGGACTCCGTGCTTTTTCTGAAGGATAGTGAAAGGTATGTGTATCACAATGGACAATGGTATGTTTGTGCTAGGAAGGAGCGCGAGAAATCGAGCGCAGCAGCGCTTGATAGTGCAACTTTACGCGACTCTCATCCGACTGGAAATGCAGCGGCGAAACCAATAGAGAAACAGACCGTGACTCTGATTGAGGTTCCTACGGGAATGAACGTAACAGAAGCGATAGGGTCCGGGGCAGGGAAACGCGAGGTAGGGCAGGCGCAGAGCACACCCAGCCAAGGTCGAACATTGGGCGAGTCCTATCTACTGAAAGGCACTCCCGTACAATTGGGAAACCGAGTCTGGTTCAACTGGGTGCGGATACGCAAACAAACAAGCGATCAAGGTGAGCGAGCTTACCGGTTTTCCGTACCCGAAGGGCAGTTGGCGTACAAGTACCTCCAAGAGCATGATGGGCAGATACAAATAGCTGAGGTTTACCCGGGTGGGCGCAACGTATTCGAGATGCCGGAGATAGTGATCCGGGCAAAGCAAGTTTCGATCAACATGGAGACCACAGGCTTGAAACAGCAGATGGGACAAGACCTAATGCGCATTTTGAGCGAACAAGGACTGGTCAAGAACAATGATCTGCTCGATGATGTGATCTTTGTCGCGGCTCGTTTCGCAAAGGTCGAAACAGACTTTGATGTCACTCACTGGATTCCGAAAGTCTCCCTTTCTTTTGAGTCGGCCAAACCTACCAGTGGCCTTTGGCCGAGGGATCAGGGACCTGCGGTACAAACCGCGTTCGAAGCGTGGCAGATGAGGTACTTCGGCTGTGCCAACTGTCCACAGGCGGCGCCGGATGCCGATCCCGACCGCGACGGGATAAGCAACAGGAACGAATTTCTGGCGGGCACTGATCCGGGCAACGAGGCATCGTCGCTGCGGATCCTTTCCGCCGTGAGAAACGGCGATGACGTTGTGATCACGTGGAGGACGGTGGGAGGGAGGACCAACGTGTTGCAGGCCACGGCTGGCGACACGAACGCGTTTATGGACATCAGCAAAGCTATCATCATCGCTGGCACCGGTGACATCGTGACCAACTACATCGACCGTGGTGGCATAGGTCTTCACAAGTATTACCGAATCCGCATCGAACCTTAGCTGACAAGTTAGTCGAATGTCGAAAGGTTATTGTGAAAGAGATCGAGTCAAGCCAACCTCTTTGCATCACAGATCGTTCTCGGATGCCAGACGGGCGTTTCCTTTTCAGTGACTTTCTCTTGAACGTCCTCATCCACCGTCGCGTCGGCCGGACAGCCGGTTGGTGCGCTCGTTTTCTCTGATATATCGCCTAGCGATATATCGTCGCTCAGAAGGTCGAGACAAGGACAAACACGCCTCGTTTTCACAACAGATCGGGCCGGCTCAAGAATTGTGTTTCGAGCGGATTGGCCCTGTGGCAATCTTGTGCAGGTACACATGAAAAGATTTGGTCACTATGCGATCAAGACGTTGCGGGTCACCAGTTGGCCGCTGCTGTTTTTGATGCTACTGTATTTGGTGACCGGATTCGCCATGAGCGGCCGGTTCGGGTTTGGAGTCCTGATGAACGAGAAGACAGCGCTTGCGTTTCACAAGGCGTTGCATGTGCCGTTGCTGATGTTGTTCCCGGTGCATGCTGTCTGCGCGGTTTATCTGGCGATGCGGAGATGGCGATGGATCAAATAGGGGAGAATCCGAAATCGGAAATCCGAAGCCGAGCCACAGGCGAGACCTGCGCAGCAAATCCGAAACGGGTTGGGATCAGCCGGCGCGAGGCGATCGGGTACGGCGTTGCTGGTTTGGTCTGCCTGGCGGGAGCGAAAGGGCTGATCGACTATTTCCGGCGGTTCTTTGAGAGTGAGAGCCCCGCCGACATTTTCAAGGGCGACGCGCCGAGCGACGAAGTATGGGCGCTCTGGCAAAAGCGCGGTTGGACAAAAGAGGGTTACCACTACCTCAAGCTCGACCGCAACGTGCAGTGCAAGATCTGCCCGAACAATTGCATCCTCGCGCCCGGCGACCGCAGCCATTGCCGCAACCGGATCAACCGCAACGGCACGCTCCACACGCTGGCTTACGGCAACCCGTGCAGTTTTCACGTTGACCCGGTCGAGAAGAAACCGCTGTTCCATTTCCTGCCGGGCACCGCGTCGTTTTCGTTGGCGACCGCTGGTTGCGTGTTCCGTTGCCTGAATTGCCAGAACTGGGAAATTTCGCAGAAGAAACCCGAGGAGACGAAGGACCCGCGCGGCCCGGAGTTTCGTTTGCGTCCGCCGGTCCCGGCGGCGTTGAGCATGGAACAGATGGCGCGGCTGAGCATGTTCCCGGAAGACGTGGTGGCACTGGCCGGTGAACTGCGCTGTCCTTCGATTTCCTACACTTACTCCGAGCCGGTTGCCTTTTACGAGTACACGTACGACACGTGCAAGCTCGCCCGTGAGAAGAAAATCAGGAACATCATGGTGACGTGCGGCTCGATCGAAGAGCGGCCGCTCCGCGACCTGGCTCAATACGTGGACGCCGCACATGTTGATCTGAAGGGATTCGATGAGGACGTTTACTGGAAGCTGAACACAGGACGGCTCAAACCGATTCTCAACACCTTGAAGACGCTTCAGGACATGGGCGTGTGGTTTGAGATCATCAACCTCGTTGTCCCAACCTATACCGACAAACCGGACACAATCGCGCGGATGTGTGATTGGCTGGTGGCGAACATCGGTCCGGATCATCCGATTCACTTCTCCCGGTTCCACCCCGCGCACAAACTCGAACACCTGCCACCGACGCCGGTGGAAACGCTGTTGCAGGCGCGCGCCATCGCGCAAAAGGCCGGCCTGCGCTACGTGTACGTCGGTAACGTCCGCGGCGTGCCCGACGTCGAAACCACGTTCTGCCCCGGCTGCAAACGCGCCATCATCGAACGCGACGTGTTTGCCATCACGAGCTTCAACATCGAAGCCGGCCACTGCAAGTTCTGCCAGACCAAGATTGCCGGCGTGTGGTCGTGAATGCGACTGCGGGATGGGCCGGTCGGGAGAGACCTTTGTTCTGCTGACAGCGCAATACGATCAATGCCCTTGCTTGGGTGGGAATTTCTTGTCCCACTCCGCCGGACCACGGATTCCGGGACGGCCTGCGCCGGGAACATGGCTACCAAAACCACTCCCATTCCATTCGGGCTTGTAGTGATGAATCAGGTAATCCTCGGCGGCCTCGACCATCCAATCCTCTTTGGTGATGAGGAAGCGGCACTTTAGCCGACGCGGATGGCGGGAGGAACGGGCCGCCGGAGCCGTTGCTCATTTTCGCGGCGGCGCGTCGCGTGCCGCTGCAGCAGTTGGTGAAGGAATTGAACCGTGCGATGCGTGGCGAATGAAAGGAGGGACAGACTGGTCGCGGCAAGAATGCTGCTCCCACGGGGGAAGTGACGGCGGAGACGCTTTACAGGCGGTTTGTGGCGGCAGCACCGATCACGATTTTGCGGTTGGGCGGGTGGCAAGCCGCTCTGCTTCGCAGAAAAACAAAGCCAAGAACCACGAACCGGATAGGAGATTATCTCTTTGCCCGGCGTGTTGCCGCCGCGTTTCTCGCAATCTCCGCTCGTTGCTTCGCTGCAAGGCTGGCGGCTCTCGCTTTGCCGCCCTTGCTTGCTCCAAGCTTGCAGGCGGCGGTCGGCGGCATTGCAGGGCGCGTCTTCGCCTCCTGCAATTCCTCGCGAACTCGGTTCGTTCAGTCGATCTGGTGTTCACTGCCGTTGCCGCCCTGCGGACTCCACCACAGCCGGATTCACAGACACCTGTCACTGGCAGGTATCATGCCCAGACAGCAGGCGCTTTGGTCTTGATATATCGCCTAGCGATATATCAGCGCGAGACGGGCGTTGATACATCGGTATCCGATGTATCATCGGCGGGCGACAAGAGTGGACGGGGTCGCGTGAGGCGCAGCGGTTTCGGGTTTGCCGTTCTCGCTTTTAGGATCCGCGCTGATCTGCGTTTGCCCGTGGCTGATTTCTTCTTCGTGGTTTTCGTGTGCTCCGCGGTGAAATGGAGGAGCTAATCCCGCTCACGTGCTTGCTGTTTCCGCATCGCCAAGTAATAGATCACCGGCACAGCCATGCGCGACAACAGAAGCGAAGCGATTTCGCCGGCCATCAACGAGACCGCCAAGCCTTGAAAAATCGGGTCGAAGAGAATGACGCTTGCACCAACGACCACGGCGGCAGCCGTAGCAATCTCGCCTGCGTCACTTCGCGTTGGCCGGTGGGGCAGGTTTGTTCAGACAGCAAGCGCCATTGCCGATGCCGAATTTATACAAGAGACGTTTCATCAGGCACCAGTCCGTGATGCCTGCCACCACCAGGTTCGCGCCGACGAAGGCCGTGAACCAGAGCCAGTTCACGTTGACCCAATGGGCCAACGCGAGGCTGATGAGGATAAAACTGCCGGCGATGATGCGGATGTAGCGTTCGAGAGTCATGGGATGCTCCTCCTGTGTTTCGTTAGCGAAAAGAACCGGCGAACAGGTCGCCCAGCAATATGCCGCCCAGTGTGCTGATCCACGGGTTGCTTGTCAACGGGCATGCGCCTGTCGCGCAGCCAATGAACCGGTAATTGGCAAATCCAATCAACCCACCGACGAGAATGCCTGCGATAATCTTGGTAATCATGGTCGATGTGTGTCCTTACAGTGTTGGCGCAAGGCGGCATGCAAACGGTCGTGGAACTGCGCGGGCAACTCGTACGGCTGACCGTTCTTGTAGAGCGTGATGGTCTTGCGGATGTTGTCCACGACGATCTGGCAGGGATTGCAGCCCGCCAGATGTTTCTCGAACTCGTCGCAGATGGCCGGGTCAGCCGTGCCGTCCACGTACTCGTTCAGCAGCGCCAATAGTTCTTCGCATTTCATGGTTCACTCTGCACTGAGCCGCGAAGACGGGAAAGGTTACAGGGAAACATAGAAGATCTTTTGGCAGGGGAACGCGTTTGCCGGCAAACCAAGAGAGGAGCGCGGTTCTTGGTCAACGACTCGCGGCGAGGGACGCGCGGCCATGGTCGCGCTTGGTATGATTAGCTATCACGAAGCGGACGTGGACTTTTCCAAGCACGGATGGACATGTGCAGTCCAAACTCTGTGGGAACTATGTAAGTCTGAAACTAGACGACCTCGATCCTGTGTCTCTGAAGGCCACGGCGAATCATGCGCGCGCGTGGATCGAGGGGCGTGAGAGGCAGAAAGAGGCTGGTTTCATCTTCGTTTCGTGGTTTGCTTCTCGGCAGCTTTCGCGCGAGGAAAAGTTGGATCTACAAAGTGCTGCTGCGATCTGGGTTGAAAATAATAGTTCGCACTTTACCGGATCTGTCCTCGCCGTTGCATTGCGCCTGCCGACTGCGTCGCCGAGAGAAGAAGCCACGCTCTTGTCTCGAGCGCGTTCATGGCTTCAGGCGCACTCGGACAAAACATCCGCAGCTGAGGCTATCACCGCGTTGATAGAAAGACCCTGTATAAGTTCGCACCTTCGAGATGAGGCGGTACAGCTCGCTTTGGGTCTCGCTTGGCGCACGAATCCTAATACTGTTCGAAATGCCTTGGAGGCGGCACGGGAGCTACTTCCGAAAACCAGCCTGATAAGAGAAGAGATTGACAAAGTGCTTGATGCAGGCACCTGAAATGGAGTGTGTCGGTTGCTGGCGTTCTGATGGCGTCTGATCGCTGCCGCATGCTTGGCAAAGGCGATCACAAAGTACATCTCCGAAGCAACGTTGACATTGTGTGGCAGCGAGATCTCACAAAGAAACGACGGACGCGCCGCTTCACGAAGGTGGCCTACAGGCATTTATGCGGCAGTTTTCAGCAGAGCTGCGGCGGTCATCAATGCCCGTGTGGCGTGATGCGCTTGTGTTCGTCGCCGAAGGCGCGGGTGAGTTGTTCGCGGAGTTGGAGCCGGGCGCGGAGGAGGCGGACTTTGACGTTGGCTTCGCTCAGGTCAAGCGCGTCGGCGGTTTCCTTCACGGACAAACCTTCGACATCGCGCAGGAGGAACAATTGGGCGAGAGGCCTGCCCTATCGCCGCTTTGACGCGGGCGAGCGCAGCTTCTTGCGCAGTTCTTCCTTGATACGTTGGATATGGCCGCGGCCGAGCGCCTTGACTTCGCAGCCCAACTCGAAGTAGCGCCGAATCTTGTCGTCGCTCAGAATCCCGTAGCAATCGATCACCGCCAGCGGTCCGCCCGCCCACTTGACCACGTCGTCGGGCTGCAACGCCAGATACGCGGCGTGCGGCACGGCGAAGATCACCGCCTCGGCGTGGTCGAGCACGGCCTTGAGATCCTTCTGGACGCGAACGTTGACCAGCTCGTTTTGGCTGCGGAAAAATCGTTTCCACGAGTGCCCCGGTGCGGGATAGGTGTCCTGTTTCTCCAACTCGTACCAGTGGTCGACGTACGGATCGTGAACGCGCATCTCGGCGCCCATCTCGGTCAGTTTGCGCACGACCATCTCGCTGCCGCTGTAACGCGTGTCGCCCACGTCCTGACGATAACTGGCGCCGCAGATGACTACGTCGGCGCCGGCGATGTAACGGCCCATGTTCCGCAACGCGTCGCGGGTCAACTCGGCCACGTGCAGGCCGCGCGTGTCGTTTACGTCGATCGCCGTCGGCGTGATCTTGAACACGCTGTCGCCGTCCTCGAACCCGAGGATGTGCTTGTACGCCCAGTAACCGAGCCCGCCGTCCTTCGGCAAACAGTAACCGCCGATGCCAGGGCCGGGGAAAATGATGTTGCTGTGGGTGGGGCGCATCTTGATCGCGTTGATGACCTTGATCAGGTCCACGCCGTTGCGCTCCGCGAACACACTCCACTCGTTGAGGAACGCGAGGATCGTGGCCCTGTACGAGTTTTCGACGATCTTGGTCGTCTCCGACTCGATGGGCCGATCCATAACGGTCAGCGGATAATCCCTCGTGTTCAGCACCTCGTGGAGGAACTTTCCGACGCGCTGGCGCGCCCTGGTGTTGCAGCCGGCGCAGACCCGCCAGAAATCACGAATGCTCGCGACGTATTCGCGCCCGGGCATGACCCGCTCGAAACTGTGAGCCAGCAACGGCTCGGACTTGATGCCCCGCGCTGCAAACGCCTTCTTCAGAATGGGCCACGCCACAAATTCCGTAGTGCCCGGTGCCACAGTGGTTTCGATGAGCACGAGGCAGTTGGCCGTGATCTTTTCACCGATGGTACGCATCGTCGCTTCCAGCGCAACCATGTCGGCCTCGCCCGTGCGCATGTCGCCGAGGCTTTGCTTGGCGTAATCGCATTGCACGTCCACCACGACGCAGTCGGCGAGCTTCAGGCAATTGCTGTTGTAAGTGGCCGTCAGCGTCTTTTTCTCCAGCACGCAGCGGGAAATGATTTGGTCCACCTCGGGATCTTCGGCTTTCACGGGCGATTGTCCCCGGTTCAACAACGCGATTTTCCAGAAGCTGCGCGTGCTGGGCCGCTGGCAACCGATGACGAACTTGCTAGGCCGCCCTTTCTTGTCCACGGTATCGGCCACGATGGCCGCCATCACCGCGCCGACGAAACCGACACCCATCACGACGACGATTTCCTTGCCTTCCTTGCGGGCCCGGCGCGCCAGTTTTTCGAGGCGCGCAAACTCGGGCGGGTAATCCTTTTCCCTGGGAAGCGGAATCTTCTCGCCGCTGGGGCTAAGTGAATACTCGATGCTGTTCTCTGCCATGGTTTGGGTTCTCCCGTTCTGTGAGGCGGAAGCTAAGGGATTGGCGGCGGTTTGTCAGCCAGAATCTCATTCTCCCGGCTTCATTTCCTTGTTGCTCTTCGCCTCCTGACTCGTCTTGGCGGAGACCGGGAACTGCGCTCCTCTTGAACTGGGACCGCTCTGCAATGCTGTCTTCTCAACCTTGGAGAGACGGTGTCGAGTCTCATCGCCGAAGGCGCGGGTGAGTTGCTCGCGCAGTTGGAGCCGAGCGCGCAGCAGGCGCACCTTGACGTTGGCTTCGCTGATGTCCAAAGCTTCCGCCGTCTCCTTCACCGACAATCCTTCGATATCCCGCAGCAGGAAAACGACGCGGTGGCTTTCGTCGAGCGCGGTCAACGCGTCGTCGATCAGGCGGGCCGTTTCATTGCGTTGGGCGAGTTGTTCGGGAGATTCGCGCCAGTCGGCAATGTATTCGGGGTGCGGAATCGCGCCGCTTTCTTCGCTTGATTCGGTTGCTTCTTCGAGGGAAACGCTCGGCAGACCTTTGCGTTTGCGGATGACCTTTAGCGCGGCGTGGGTGGCGATGCGCGAGAGCCAGGTGCCAAAACTCGCTTCTTCGCGGAAGTCGGCGAGGCGTTCCAGCGCGCTGAGGAAGGCCTCTTGCGTCACGTCTTCGGCGTCCTGTTGGTTGGCCGGTGATGCGGCGCGCGAGCGTGTAGATCCGTCGTTCGTGGCGGTTTGACCAATTCCTCGAACGCGCCGAGGTCGCCCGCCCGGGCGCGTCCGACCAGCCCGCCATCGTCACTCGGGCGGGCAAGCTCGGCATCTGGGAGGGACTCCATCTCGGAACGCCGATCAATAACTGAATTTTCCGAGTTGCACCTTGCCGCGGAAGACCCTGTAGATGACCGCGGTGTACGCCAACACGAACGGCATGCCGAGCAGCGCGATGGTCGCCATGATCACCAGCGTCTTCTCCGATGAAGCCGCGTTGTAAATCGTCAGGCTCCAGTCGGGATTCAGCGAGGAATGAATCAGGTCGGGAAACAGCGCGATCCCGAACAGGAACGTCAGCGCCGCAATCGTGGCGCACGACGACGCGAACGCGTAGCCCGGGCGGCCGAGGTAAATGGCGCGCGGAATGTTGGCAACGGCGACCACGTTGAGCACGACCACAAGCCACATCCACGGATGCACGCGAAAGTTACGCGTTGCCAGTCCCGCCGTGGCGGGATCCACCAGCGTGAAGATGGTTGTGAGCAAGTACAGTACGAGAAAGAAACCAAATGCTCGCCACATCCAGCCGTGGATCTTCTTCTGCAGTTCGCCCCCCGTTTTCAGATAGAGGTAGATAGAACCATGCATGGCAAACAACGCGACTGTAAAACACCCGACCAGTAAAGCGTACGGAGGCAGCAGGTCAACGAAGCGACCGCTGAACTCGCCGTCAGCACCAATGGGCATGCCGTGCATGGCGTTGCCGACAGCCACGCCGAATAACAGAGTCGCGACCGTGCTGGCGACGCAGAATGACACATCCCAAAACATCCGCCACGCTGGCGTATCCAGTTTGCTGCGAAACTCTATCGAGACCGCACGGAAAATCAGCGCGAACAGCAGCACCATGAACGCGGTGTAAAATCCCGAGAACACCGTGGCGTAAGCATTGGGGAACGCTGCGAACAGGGCACCACCAAATGTCACCAGCCAGACTTCGTTGCCGTCCCAAAGCGGCCCGATGGAGTCCATCAGGATGCGCCGCTCTTCGTCTTTGCGCACCGAGAGATGCAGAATGCCGACACCGAGGTCAAATCCGTCGAGGATCGCGTAACCGGTCAGCAGGACTCCCAGCAGAACGAACCAAAGGACATGGAGATCCATCTTCAACTTCCTTTCGTGTTCACGTTGGAACCTGATTGTCCCCTCTCCCTTGCGACGCAAGGGAGAGGGTCAGGGTGAGGGTTCCCCGCCGTCCGTGATTCCAATTCGATCAAGGTCGCGGCCAGCACGCCTTCTTCGTTGTCGTTAAGCTGAAAATTCCAGAAACGTAGCACACGCACCCCCCTGCTTCTCACGTACGCGTCCATGTTGGTGTCCGCTTCCTTGCGCTGCGGCGCGCCGTGTACATCGCCGTCCAGTTCCACAGCAAACTTCGCCGCGGCGCAGTAGAAAACCCGAGACGTAAGGACCGAGCGGATGCTGGCGCCGAAACTTGAAAGCTGCAAACCGCCGATTTCGTAGGAGCCGCCAAAGCCATTGTTCGGCCAAGGTGGCGTTTCGCCGTAGAGAACGGGCACGAATCGTCGAGGAATTCGGGACATCCCCCTCACCTTGATCCCGCTCTGAGCGGGATTGATCCTCTCCCCCGTGCATCGGGGGAGAGGAGACACCAAGTGCGCGCGCAGGGTGATGGAATGCCTCTAAGTTCTTCTTCATTTCTTGTCCTCGGTCAGCGAGGCGCCGCCCGTACCGGCGCGCAGGCCGGCGACTCCGAGCAACGCGCTCGGTGACGTTGCGGCGGGAATAGCCTCGACCGGCTCCGGGCCGTGCTTGATCCTGCCATCCAAGACATACACCCAAACAGCAAACAGCATGACGTAGATCAGGAGGAAGACGATGATCGAACCGACGACCTGATCCGCGACAATCGCTTTCGACACCGCGTCGCTCGTGCGCAGCATGCCGTACACGACCCACGGCTGCCGCCCGACCTCCGCCGTCACCCAACCGAGTTGATTGGCGATGTACGGCAGAGGCACGGCGAATACAAACACCCACATCAACCAGCGCTTGGCGAACAACGTTCCGCGCCAACGCAGGCAGGTTGCGAAGAGCGTGATGACGATGAAAAAGATTCCCAGCCACACCATGCTGTGAAACGAGTGGAACGTCACCGTCACGGGCGGCCAATCTGTGCGCGGGATTTTGTCCAGACCATTGACAGGCTCGCGGAAGTTGCCGTGCACCAGGAAGCTCAACAGACCTGGAATTGCCAAACCGTGTTCGACTCTTCGCTCGTTCTCGCCGGGCAGCCCGAAAACATACAGTGGCGACGGCCCTGTTCCCGTTTCGAAGCGCGCCTCCATCGCCGCCAATTTGGCTGGCTGCGTGACCGCAACCTTCTTCGCCTGCAAGTCGCCTTGGACAAGCGCCGCCAGCGACATCACGGTGGCCAAGGTCAACGCGGAATGGAAACTCTTCTTCGCGAACTCGACGTGTCGTTCCCTCAGAAGGTAATACGCCGAAACACTCATCACGAAGAACGCGCCGAGGATGTACGCGCCGATCCACACGTGCAGCAGCCGGGGCACACTCGACGGATTGAACACCATCGGCCAGAAGTCGGTGATCTCGGCTCGTGCGCTCGCGCCCGAGCCGACGATGTGAAAGCCCGCAGGCGTCTGCTGCCACGAGTTGGCCACCACGATCCAGACGGACGAAAAGAGCGCACCGAGCGCCACCATGCAGGTCGAGAAGAAATGCATTTGTTTTGAGACCTTGTCCCAACCGAATACGAGCACGGCCAGGAAGCCCGATTCGAGGAAGAACGCGAAGATGCCTTCCGCCGCCAAGGCCGAGCCGAAGATATCGCCCACGTACCGCGAGTAGGTCGCCCAGTTCGTTCCGAACTGAAATTCCATGACGATGCCTGTGGCGACGCCGACGGCGAAGTTGATGGCGAAAATCTTGGTCCAGAATCTTGCCGCCTCCTCGTACTGGCGATCACCGCTTCTGAGATATTTCCACTCCAACGAAACGAGCAGGCCGCCGATGCCGATCGTCAGCGGCGGGAACAGGTAGTGGAACATGATTGTCAGCGCAAACTGGATGCGTGATAAAGTGACAACGTCGAATTGCATTGCTCAATCCCTTCGTTGCTGTGGCGGCGATACTTCGCGCCGCACGCGCCGCCTACGCCAAACTTCTTCAGGATGTCTCTCCCATCAGACACCAGCGGGTGATGCCCGCTTGCAGCAGATTGGCGCCGACAAAGGCGGTGAACCAAAGCCAGCCCCGCTCCGAGCGGGGCCAGTAGGGGCTCACAAAGTGCGCCAGCAAAAGGCTGATGAGGACAAAAGACCCGGCGATGATGCGGATGTAACGTTCAAGTGTCATGGCCTCTCCTCCCAACTTGTTTTCAGTGGAACGGACTCGCGATCATCCCGCCGATGACCATGCCGTACAATGTGCTCGTCCAAGGATTACTTGTCAATGGACACGCGCCCGTCGGGCGGACAATTCGCCTTCAGCGGAAGTAGGCCTTCAGGACGTACTGCAGCACCATGCGCTGGGTGTTGAAGAATGAGCCGTTCAGTGCGATGGCGTGGCGCATGACGTCGATGAAACGAGCGCGGTCGCGGTAGAACAACGGGATGACGATCTGCTCCAACTTGTCGTACAGCGACGCCGCATCGTGCGGGGTGCGATCACCTTCGGCCGGCGCAGTGCTGTCGATCGCCCAGCCGGTCGTGCCTTCGATGCATCCTTCAATCCACCAGCCGTCGAGGATGCTGAGGCTCGGCACACCGTTGACGGCGGCTTTCATGCCGCTTGTGCCCGATGCCTCCAGCGGCGGCTGCGGCGTGTTGAGCCACACGTCCACGCCGGCGGTCATCAATTGTCCGAGTTCCCAATCGTAGTTGGCGAGATAGGCGACCTTGACGCGACCCTTGAGCGCTTCGCTCGCCTGGAAAATCCGTTTGATGAGTTCCTTCCCGCCCTGATCCTGTGGATGCGCTTTGCCGGCGTAGATCACTTGGAGCTTGCCGGTTTTGGCAGCGATGTTTTTCAACCGTTCCATGTCATGGAACAGCAGGTCGGCGCGTTTGTATGCCGCCGCGCGTCGGGCGAAGCCGAGCGTCAGATCGTGGAGATCCATGCCCGCATTGGTTTCGCGGTTCACCCAATCAATGAGTTGGCGCTTGGCCTCCATGTGTGCGTTCCAGATTTCCTGCGGCGCGATGCTCAACGCATACCGTAAACTGAAACTGTCGCTTCTCCAGCCGGGGATGTGCTGGTCGAACAACGTCTGGAGCGCGGGCGCCATCCACGTTGCCACATGGACGCCGTTGGTGATAGCGTCGATGCGGTACTGGGCGAACATGTGCTGCGAGACCTCGGCATGCTTCTTCGCCACGCCGTTGACGTAGTGGCTGAGGTTCAGCGCGAGGTACGTCATGTTCAACTCACCGTCACAGCAGAACACGTCTTTCATCGCCGCCATCTCGTCGCGGCCGAGGACGCGCGTCACCATGTCCAACGGAAACCTGTCGTGCCCCGCTGGCACCGGCGTGTGGGTGGTAAACACGCATTTGCGGCGCACTTCCTCCACGTCGTCGCGGTTGAAGACCTTGTGCCCCACCTTCTGCGCCTGTTCATCGAGCAGGGCGACCGTCAACAGGCTCGCGTGACCTTCGTTCATGTGGAAACGGCCGATGTCGCTGTAGCCCAGCGCTCGCAACATCCGCACGCCACCGATGCCGAGAATGACTTCCTGACACAAACGATAGTACGAATCGCCGCCGTAAAGGTAATGCGTCAGCGTGCGATCCCATTCGGCGTTCTCCGGCAGGTCAGTGTCGAGCAGATAGACCGGCACGTAGAAATCCTCCGAGCCGGGCACCTTGTGTTTCCAGGCGCGGACCAGCACGCGCCGTCCTTCCAACGTCACCGCCACGCGTGGCGACATCTCTTGGAGATGATCTTCCACGACCCACTCGACCGGCTGTTCCGTCTGCCAGCCGCTGGCGTCGAGCCGCTGATAGAAATAGCCTTTGCGGTGCAGCAACGTTACCCCCACCATCGGCACGCGCAGATCAGCAGCGGACCGGATCGTGTCGCCCGCTAACATGCCGAGGCCGCCGCTGTACGTGGGAATTGAGGGTTCGAGCGCGATCTCCATCGAGAAGTACGCGACCAGCGGCTGCCGATGAATCGGCGGACTGGACGGCGCCTGAGATTCGGTTTGCGCCGGGTTCATAATCTTCTGCGCGCCAGCATAAAGCCGGGGCCAGCGGTGGGCAAGCTTTCAGCAATCCACCCGCAACCCGTGCAGCGGAAACACATTCTGACGAATCTCCTGCACCGCCTCGCGCACCGCCGGCTCGACGGCGGCGCGTTGTTCGGCGCTCACAGGCAACTCGCGGTCGCGCAGTCCACCGAGCCATTCCGCGCTCTGCAACATCACGCCGCCCATGCCGAGGCTCAAATCGTGTTCGTCTTCTTCGCCGCAGAACGTTTGCCACACCAGCGCCCAGCCGCGCACGGTGTTCTCGACATTGTAACCGCCGCCACCCGTGGCAATGATCGGTTTGTTGAAACTCAGAAGACGGTTGATGATTTCGGGATAGACGTTGTTGGTCAGGGCGAGATGCGTCAGCGGATCGCCGGCCAACGTGTCCATGCCCAACTCCACCATGATGACGTGCGGATCGTACGCTCGCACCAGCGGCAGCACGATCTTCCGAAACACCATCAGGTAGGCGTCGTCGTAAATGCCCGGCGGCAGCGGGACATTGACCGTGAACCCGCAGCCCGTTCCCTCGCCGATTTCGTTTTCAAAACCGGTACCGGGAAACAGCGTGTGGCCGCTCTCGTGTAGGGAAATGACCAGCACATCTCGGCGGTCATAGAACGCGGCCTGCACGCCGTCGCCGTGATGTGCGTCGAGGTCGAGCGCCAGCACTCGTGGCCAACGCTCGGCTAGTTTCAGGCAGGCGAGCACGACGTCGTTGAGGTAGCAGAAGCCGGAAGCTTTCTCGGCCATCGCGTGGTGAAAGCCGCCCGACGGATTGAACGCAACACTCGCGCTGCCGTTCATGATCAGTTCTGCGGCAGTCAACGTCGCGCCGCAAGCCCAGCGACCGTATTCATACAAGTCGCGAAACACCGGCGTGTCCGGTCCGCCCAGCCCCATGTGCAGCCCCGCGACCGTCAACTCACCCGCCGCCGCGCGCTGCAGCTCATCGAGGTAACAAGGCGTGTGAAACTTCTCCAACTCGGCGCGGGAGGCCGGTTTAGGCACAACTTCGCATCGGCCTTCGCCGTCGAGCAAACCGAGCGCGGTCAACCGTTCGCGAAGACGACCGGCGCGTTCGGGCCGAAACGGGCAGTCGGGCGGATAAGTGAACGCCTCGATGTCCGGCGAATGGATGAACGCCAGTCTGCGATTGTTCATTTTTTACAGGTCCCTCGCTGCTGTTGCGGGGCCGGGTTGGAATCGGCTCCCACCGCGCGCCACGAACCCTCACCCTGACCCTCTCCCTTGCACTGCAAGGGAGAGGGGATTCACTCCTCCGAAAAACAGCTTTCGGAGGAGGATCAAGAGCCTGTCCTGAGCTTGTCGAAGGATGAGGGGCCGCATCAACAAATCTTCGTTCACGAATGGCTCAGGTTACGCGAAATCCATGTCGTAGTGATACACGTCGCCGCTGAGCGCGCTACGGACCTTGCAATTGCTCTTGCTGATGACCGCCTGCATGGCCCGGTTGTCGCGCAGAACCTCGGCGGTGAACCCGCTGATGCCGTTGCGTCGCGCGATCCGCGCGAGATAATTGAGCAGGAACGTGCCGATACCGCGCTTCTGCCATTTGTCGTCCACGACGAAGGCGACTTCCGCGCGGTTGGTTTTCGGGTCGAGATAATAACTGCCCATGGCGATGATGTCTTCGCCGTGCGCGGCGGGCAACGTGCCGACGATCGCCACTTCATTGCGGTGGTCGATATAGACGAAGTCTTCGATCTGCCGCCGGGGAACGCGCGTCATGTTGCTCATGAAGCGGTAGTAAATGGTCTGCTGCGACAGGTTGTAGAACAGGTCCCGCATCAGCGGCTCGTCGGTCGGATGGATCGGGCGGAAGTTGATTTGCGTGCCGTCGTTCAACAGATAGCTGGTGCGCAGTTCCTTGGGGCCGATGATGATCTTGCCTTCCTTGGCGGCCATCTCGGCGGAGAGGTACTTGGTCTCGATGGCTTCGCGCAGCAGTTGGGCGCGGAACTTCGGATGGGCGATACTGATCAACGCCATGGCCCGCTCCTTGACGCTCTTGCCATGGAGGTACGCCACGCCGTACTCGGTGGCCACGTAATGCACGCCCGCCCGTGTCGTCACGACGCCGGCACCGGGGCTGAGGCGTGTCACGATGCGCGAGACGGTGCCACCGCGCGCGGTGGAGGGCAACGCGATGATGGCTTTGCCGCCGTGCGCCTTCGCAGCGCCACGGTTGAAGTCCACCTGGCCGCCAACGCCGGAGAAAAACTTCGTGCCGAGCGAGTCGGCGCAGACCTGGCCGGTGAGATCGATCTCCAAGGCAGTGTTGATCGCCACCATCTTGTGCTGTTGGCTGATGATCGACGGATCGTTGACGTACTCGGTCGGCCGAAATGAAAACACAGGGTTGTTGTCGATGTAGTCGTAGAGTTTGCGCGTCCCGAGGCAGAAGCTTGCCACGACCTTGCCCCGGTCCAGCGTCTTGCGGGCGCCGGTGATGACGCCGGCCTTAACCAGGTCCACGATACCGTCGGTGAGCATCTCGGTGTGAATGCCGAGGTCTTTTTTGCACTTCAGAAACTGCAACAACGAATGCGGGATGCGTCCGATTCCAAGCTCGATCGTGGAACCGTCCTCGATCAGCGCCGCCACGAATTCGGCGATCCGTTCCGCCTCCTCAGTGTCCTCCACGTAGGGAACCTCGAGGATCGGTTCCTCCGACGGCACCAGCGCGTCCAGGTCGTAGACGTGGATGAACGTGTCGCCCAGCGTGCGCGGCATGTTGGGGTTGACCTCGGCGATGACGAGCGAGGCGTTTTCCGCTGCGCTCTTGACGATGTCCACCGACACGCCGAGGCTGCACATTCCATCTTCGTCCGGCGGCGACACTTGGATCAACGCGGCGTCGAGCGGCAACTGCCCGGAGTTGAACAGCCGCGGAATGTCCGACAGGTGAATCGGCGTGTAGTCGCCCAACCCTTCCTGGATGATGTTCCGCACGTTCTCCGCGATGAAGAAACTGTTCACGCGAAAGTACTGGCTCATCTCCTTGTGCGCGTACGGCGCTTCGCCGAAGGTCAGCAGGTGCAAAATCTCGGTGTCGGGCAGCTCGGTGGCGCGGTTGGTCAGCGCGCGCACCAGTTCCAGCGGCTCGGCGCAGCCCGTCCCGATGAACACGCGATGGCCGGGCCGCAGCTTCGCGACCGCTTCCGCCGCCGTCGCGATGGACACCTTGTATTTCTCTTTCCAGTTCGGGTCGTAGCTGGGTCGCTTCTCAGTCATGGTGATGTCCGTCCACATTGGCCAAGGTCATGCGCGCGTCGGCCAGGTAAGCCCCGGTGCCCACCTCGCCGACAATGAAGGGATTGATGTCCAGCTCCGTAATCTGCGGATAGTCGGTTGCCAGTTGGCTGATGCGTTGCAGCCCGCTGGCCACCGCCTCCAAGTCCACCGCTGCCTGACCGCGCGCGCCTTTGAGCAGCGCGTAGGAGCGCGTGCCCTTCAACATCTGCATCGCCTCCTCGGCGGTGATCGGCGCCAGGTAAAACGTCACGTCCTTCATCACCTCGACGAAGATGCCGCCCAAGCCGAACATCAGCATCGGCCCGAACTGCGGATCGCGGGTCATGCCGAGAATAACTTCGCGGCCCTGCGACCCCATCTTCTCGACGTACGCGCCGCGGATGTGGGCGTCGGGAGCGAGGCGTCGGATGCGCAGCATCATCAGGTCGAACGCGTCGCGCACCTGCTCGGCGTTGGCGAGACTGATCCGCACACCGCCGACGTCGGACTTGTGGATGATGTGCGGCGACACGATCTTCATCACCACCGGATAGCCGATCCGGTCGGCGGCGTCCACTGCCTCGTTGGCATTGCGGGCCAGATGGCCGGGCAACACGTTGAAATCGTAAGCTCGCAGGATTTCCTTCGCCTCCACTTCGCCGACCTGACGGATGCCCATCTTCACGTGCCAGTTGATCACCCGGTCCACGCGGTGGCGGTTGACGGGGAAACGCGTGACCACCCGCGGCGGCCGGCGCCGCCACGCCGCGTAATCCTGCATCGCCTGCAGCGCGCCGACCGCTCGTTCGGCGGACGGATAGCTCGGGATGTTCAGCGCCATCAGCCGCTCCCGCGCCGGAATCACTTCGCTGCCGCCGAGAAACGCGGCCAGCAGCGGCTTTTGGCCGCGGTGCGCCTTCGCCAGTTTCTCCGCCAGCTCCAGCGGCCGCGTCATGTTCTGCGGCGTCACCACCACGATGATGCTGTCAATCGTGTCGTCCTCCTGCACGATCTCGAACGCCTTGACGTAGCGGTCGGGATCGGCGTCGCCGATGACATCGATCGGATTGCCGACCGCCGCTGCTGCCGGCAGACATTCGCGGAGTTTTTTGCGCGTCGGCTCGGCCGGTGTGACCATTTTCAGCCCGGCGGTCTCCGCCGCGTCGGCGGCCATGATGCCCGGGCCGCCGGCGTTGGTGATCACCGCCACGCGGTTGCCGCGCGGCAACGGTTGCATCGCCAGCGCGATTGCGTAATCGAACAGCGCCTCGAAGTTCTCGGCACGGATCACGCCCGACCGTTTGAAGGCGGCACCGTAAGCCATGTCGGCCCCGGCGAGGCTACCGGTGTGCGACGAAGCCGCCTTCGCGCCCGCCTGCGTGACGCCGACCTTCAGGACTACGACCGGTTTGCGCGACGCGGCTTGTTCGGCGACCTGCAGAAACTTGTTCCCTTCGGTGATGTTCTCCAGGTAACCGACGATGACACGCGTGTCGTCATCCTCGGCCAGCGCCTGCAGGAAATCCACCTCATTGAGGTCGGCCTTGTTGCCGAAGCTGATGACTTTGCCGAGGCCCATCTTCAAATTCATCGCCAGGTCCAGGATCGCCACGCACAGCGCCCCCGACTGCGAGATCACCGAAATCCGGCCGCTGGGCGGCATCATCGGCGCGAACGTGGCGTTCATCTTGTGGCTCGTGTTGATGATGCCGATGCAGTTCGGCCCCATCAACCGCACGCTGTTCGCCTGGCACAGTTCCGCGATCTCCCGCTCCAGCGCCGCGCCTTCCGGGCCGACCTCCTTGAAGCCGGCTGTGATGACGACCACCGCCTTCGCCTTGGCGTCAATGGCGCTCTGGATCGCGTCCTTCACCGCCTTCAGCGGCACGACGACGATGCCGAGATCAACGCGGCCGGGAAAATCCTTCAAATCGTGGTAGCACTTGCGGCCGAGAACCTGGTCGGCATTGGGATTGACCGGCACGATCGTGCCTTGGTAGCCGCCGTTGATCAGATTGGCAACCACCTCGTGACCGACTTTGCCCGGCGTTCGCGACGCCCCCAGCACCGCGATGGTCTGAGGACTCAAGAGTGATTCAAGCATGGTGTTCGTTCTCCAACATACGGGGAAATGCTATTTAGTGAGAAAAGTCACTTGCTGTCAAGGCGCGCCCGACACTGAACAAAATGTTGGATGCTGAGTCAGACTCGAATGCTCCTTCTGGCGAGGGCATCACTTGGTGGCGCACTCGGCAACACTGATGGCCAGCACATCTCCACCAACCTCTGGAAGTGCGCCGAGAGTCGAGCTAGGCAGATAGTTTTGCTTCACCAACAGCGCCGCATACTTCGACCCCATGTGGGTGCGGCTCGTCCACATTCCGCGGCCATTTATTCTTGTGTAGGGCGGGAAGGTCAGCGGCTGGATGTACCACGCATTCGTGTAGGCGTAAATGATCACGCGATACTTTGATCGCTCTTTGACAGGCAACCTGTAAATGTTGCCACTGATCTTGGTGGGAGAAAACGCGATCGCTCCGCAGCGTGCGGCCTGCTGAATTTCAATCAGCGGGGGCGGAGAATCGAAGAACGCCCGAACACACGGTTTCATAACCCTGTTCGTGGTCAGGAGGCCCCAGTGGGCTTCCACCTCAACGCCAGAGAACTCCTGTTTCCACTGCTCGTCGTAGGCCTCGAAAAGAAAGTACGGGACATTGCTGGCCGTAGCAAGGGCCACGAAATCATGGAGAAACCTGCACAGGTTTTCTTCGCTGGGCACAGCGTCCTCTTTGGTATCGCCGGCGGTAGGCCAGCCGGTTTCACCAATGACCACCGTCTTGTTGGTGTACGTATTTTTCACTTCCTGCCAGCGCCTGTAAACATGCTGCGCCGCATTTTTGACCGAGACGCCATCGTGATAGGGGTGGATGTGAACGAGAAGAACATCGACAACGTCGGCGACCTCAGGATGTTCCAGCCACTCGTCCCATGTATCGGCACTGCCAACAGGCAACGTTGTGGCAGCTTTCACCTGCTTGATAAGGTTGGTGAGTTCCTCGACAGAAGGGTTCCCGCTATACAACACTTCATTGCCGACGATGAGCGCCGCCGGCTTGCTCCTGTGTGCCACACGGAGCAGCCGCTGAATCTCAACTTGATTCGCATTGGTGTCCGTGCCGACCCAGGCTCCTGCATAACATTGTAGTCCGCGCTTGCCGGCCAAGCCGGGTATGTCTACGAGCGTGCTAAAGACCGAGTAGGTGCGAACGCGCTGCGTCGGTGGCTTTAGCTGACCGAGATCTGCGCTGATTTCACTACTCGTTGGATAGACCCCGGTTGGATTTTGCCCGTTTCGGAAAGGGCCGTAGCACAAACCTTGAACACGAAGCACAAGGTTTGTCAGCTTCTGTTGACCGTCCGCTCGCGGCATCGTGACCAACAAAGTGGCAAGTGCAATCAAAAAGGTCGCGTTGTTCTTCATTGTCATTCCTCCATGCTCTTTGATAGGGAGCGTGAATTTGGGGCCATCTTGTCATCCAACGATTGCTCCGCTTGGGCAACGGCCTTGGCTACACTGCGCTCACGCTGCGCACGGCGCTCGAACCGTTCGACGGTGGCGCTGACGCTCTTGCCGTTCAAGCCTCCGTTTCTTGAATCAGCCGGTAGCGACGAATGTCGAGAACCGACACCTTGGCAAGATCCGTGGCAGGCTCGAACTCCACGCAAGCGAACAGATCAGGCGCTTGGCGAATGACAGCAATGGGGCGACAGATTAGCTTTGGGTACTTGGCTTTGGCAAAGAGAGTAAGCGCCACCGCTTTGTCAACGCCGAGCGCCTCGCGGGTATCCTTTGCTTCCATCGGCAACACATAAGCCTGACCGTTCTTGTCGACGCCGACATACAGGTCATCCACTTCGATTTGTCCATGGCCTCGAACTTGGGTACGGACGTGCGACTGGAGGTGAAAGCAGGCCAAGCCGGTGAATACGTCCAGAAGTCGATTGTAGCGAACGATTGTGAGAAGCCCTTGTTCATCCTGCGCCAGATTTGCGGCCACAATCTCAGGCACTGCGTAGGGAATCGGATAGATTTTTATGTGATCAGGGATTTCGACCGTCGGTGCGCCCTTTACCGCAACGAATGCGTACTTTCCTGGACCCCTCGATGCAATCACCCAATTGCCTTTGGCACGCAACGCTTCAGGAAGTGCGCTCCGAGATCGGTAGGTGTAAAGAATGTCTGCGATATTCTTGATTCGCAATCCGATCGCCGAGGCCGCGTCGATCAAATCATCCTTTGTGAACGGGACTTCTTTGCTACCCGCCCGCCAGCGTTTCCCGAATACCGATGTCAGGACTTTATCGTAGGCATTTGAAGGCTGCGATTTGCGCATCAGCGTTTCTCCAAGATTAGAACCTCTTCGCGTACACGAGTGCCGCTCTTCGTCCCAAAGCGTGTCCTCCACGGGTCACAGGCCATCGTTTTGAATCCGTGCGCCTCCGCGATCTCGGCCAAGAGCGAGGCTGTGGGAACTGGTACGAGTAGAAACGAAAGTTGGTCGCCGACCACATATGCACAGCGCGACCTTGCCTTCAATTTCGCCCGAAGCGCCTCGAAGTGGCGAGCCATTCCACCGAAGTAGTGGGCAACGACGCGATGGTACAATCGCTCAAATCCAGAAGTCTTGCCCAACTCCTCCCGTCTCTTCTCGATGGCATGACAGATTCCCTGAATCCTCGTGTTGCCCTTCACCCATTCGCCATCTTGGTCATCGACAAAAACGTTGCGCGTGTTGCTGCGCAGCAGCGATTGTTTTACGCTCCGCAGTTGCTTTCGGTCGCGGATCAGGCCTAGCAGCACAGACTCAACGCGCGTCAGTCGAGTGTAATCCTTCTCGTTGGGGTAAGGAGGAGAGCAGATTACGGCGTCACAACTGTTAGCTTCCAGACCATCAAGAATCCGGGCGTCGCCGTCCAACACACTACACGGGCAAAAACGCCGGTGAGCGGCTTGGATCTGGCGCAAATCGCGTATCATCGTATCAACCTGCAAGGCGAAATGGCCCAGCACGTCATAATCGTCCTTGGCTTTAGTGCGATATATCTCAGGCCCAAAAGCAAAGTTGCCAGCACCATTAACAACGACATGGCAAAGCGCCAGCCGAAAGAAATCCAAAATAGAGTGATCGTGTTCCGCAGTCTCGTCTTCGATCCCGGCTCGAAGAAATAACAATCGACGCAGGGGTTTCTGACTCAGGAACCCCTCCGGGATTAGCTTTATTTCGTCTTCGGTCAGAATCGGCTGGTTCGCCACCATTCTCCCGAGAAGGCTTGGAGCGTCGAAGCCTGCCCTCGCCATTTCCCGCCCCGCCCGCCTGTGAATCTTCTGCGCCAATTCGCCGAGCAAGTCCACTGGCAAATCCCAGCACGTTTTCACCTTTGAGGCCAACACCGCGATCGGGTGAGCGTCAATGCCAATCGCAGAGATGCCGTTCTTGCGGCACTCCACCAAGGTTGTGCCTGCTCCACAAAACGGATCGAGCATGACATCGTGTTTTCCAACGGAAAACGCTTCGAGGTATTTCCTTACTAGGTGCGGCGGGTACGAGAGCACAAGCCGATACCAGTCATGGATTGGCCGATCCTCCTTGAGAACAACGTTCGGATTCTCGGTGTCTCCGTTAACTAAGTACTGGGCAGAAATCTGCACTGCGGTCGCGGGCATTCTCGCTCCTTTGCGAATCGTTGGCAGCATAGCAAAGCGAAGCGGTCAGAGCAAAAGGAAAAGCCCACACACATTTCTGCCTGCAGGCTTTTGGAAATTAACCCAGCAGTGACCTGCTCTCGCGCAAGCTGGACAGGCACTACCATCGGCACCGCACGCGCCGTGTGCGATCGTCACCGTACTCCTTCTGGTGCCGTTGTGTAGCGGGAGGGACGCACCGCGAAATCGTTTCGCGGCTACAAGCCCGACGCCCGGCCATGGATTCGAGCGTGTTGCGGCGGATGGGATTGGGAATTGACAGGGCGGGCGGAATTTGCTGGAATGCCGCGCGTAGTTGTCACCCCGGCCCGAAGAATAATCGCAAAATACTAATAGCAGGAGAATATAAAACAATGACGGAGCAGAAGACCCCAATCTCAACCGCCTCGTTGATGACGGAGAAGCGCACGTTCCCGCCTTCACCCGAAGTCGTGAAGCGCGCGCACATCAACGCTGCCCAGTACCAGAAGATGTACGAGCGTTCGATCAAAGATCCCGACGGATTCTGGCTCGAACAGGCGCAGACCTTGGACTGGTTCAAGAAGCCGACGGTCAGCCGCAAGTACATTTGGAACGTCGACGCGCGCAAGGTCGAGCACACCTGGTTTGAAGACGGCACGTTGAATGTCACCGTCAACTGCCTTGATCGTCACCTCAAAACGAAGAACCGCAAGAAGGTGGCCATCCTGTGGCAGGGCGAGCCGGAGCAGGACGTGCGCAAGATCACCTACGAGCAACTGCACGCCGAAGTCTGCAAGTTCGCCAACGTGCTGAAGGCGCACGGCGTCAAGAAGGGTGATCGCGTGGCGATTTATCTGCCCATGATTCCGGAGTTGCCGGTGGCGATGCTGGCCTGTGCGCGGATCGGGGCGATTCACTCGGTCGTGTTCGGCGGGTTCAGCGCGGAATCGCTGGCGGGCCGGATCAACGATTCGGAATGCAAACTGCTGGTTACCTCGAACGTGTCGCTGCGCGCCGGCAAACATATCAAGCTGAAGGACATCGCCGACCAAGCGGCGGCGAAATCGCCCTCGATTCAGAAGATCATCGTCGTCCAACGCAACCCGGAGCCGTGCAACATGGTGGCGGGGCGCGACGTGTGGTATCACGATGAAATGGCCAAGGCGAAGACCGAGTGCCCACCCGAAGTGATGAAGGCCGAAGACATGCTGTTCATTCTCTACACGTCCGGCTCGACCGGCAAACCCAAGGGCGTGGTGCACACGACCGCGGGTTACCTGCTGCACTGCGCGGTCAGCCACAAGTACATTTTCGATATCCACGACGATGACACGTTCTGGTGCACCGCCGACATCGGCTGGGTGACGGGCCACAGCTACATCGTTTATGGCCCGCTGTGCAACGGCGCGACCAGCGTGATGTTTGAAGGCGTGCCGACCTGGCCCGATGCGGGCCGGTTCTGGCAGATCGTGGAGAAGTTCAAGTGCACGGTATTCTACACGGCGCCGACGGCGATCCGCGCGTTGATCCGCCAGGGCGATGAATGGCCAAAGAAGCACGACCTTAGTTCGTTGCGCGTGCTCGGTTCGGTCGGCGAACCGATCAATCCCGAAGCGTGGATCTGGTACTACAAGATGATCGGCAAGGAGCGGTGCCCGATTGTCGATACCTGGTGGCAGACCGAAAACGGCGGCATCCTCATCACACCGCTGCCCGGCGCTCACGTGACCAAGCCGGGCAGCGCCTCGCAGCCGTTCTTCGGCGTGGAGCCGGTGATTTTGCGCGACGACGGCACTGAATGCAGTCCGAACGAGGGCGGCAAACTCTGCATCAAGAAGCCGTGGCCCGGCATGTTCCGCACGATGTGGGGCGATCACGACCGGTTCATTGACACGTACTTCACGCTGTACAAGAATCTGTACTTCACCGGCGACGGCTGCCGTCTCGACGAAGATGGCGATTACTGGCTGATGGGCCGCGTTGATGACGTCGTCAACGTCTCCGGCCATCGCATCGGCACGGCGGAAGTCGAAAGCGCGCTGGTCAGCCACCCGAAGGTCGCCGAGGCCGCCGTGGCGCCGACGCCTCACGACATCAAAGGGCAGGGGTTGTATGCGTTCGTCACGCTGAAAGACGGTGTCAAGGAGAGCGATGATCTCCGGAAGGAACTGGCGAACCACGTTCGCAAGGAGATCGGTCCCATCGCCGTGCCCGACAAGATCCAGTTTGCGCCGGCCTTGCCGAAGACGCGATCGGGCAAGATCATGCGCCGCATTCTGCGCAAGATCGCCGAGAACCAGGTGGACCAGATTGGCGATACCACGACGCTGGCCGACCCGCACGTCGTCGAATTGCTCGTCAAGAACCGCCTGTAAGCCGGTCGTCAACAACGAACAACCTGAATGAGCCGGACCGATCCACAAGATGCGCGTCCGGCTCATTCACTTCTGGAGGCATATCGATGTCTGAGCAGAATGTGATCGCAGTGGACAAGACCAGCAGTATCCAGCCGGCGGTGAAGAACCTTGGCTGGACCGTGACCTTTGCCGGCATGGGCATCAACCTTGCCCTCGGGGTTCTTTACACCTGGAGCATGTTCAAGGGGGCAATCGAGAAAGAGTACGGCTGGAAAGGTTCCCAGCTTAACGACCCATATGCCCTCTGTTGCCTGGCCTTCGCCTTTGCAATGATCCTGGCGGGACGATGCCAGGACAAGCTCGGGCCGCGTCTCACCGCGTCCATCGGCGGCCTGCTCGTGGGCGCGGGGATGGTGCTCATTTCGCGCACGACGAGCTACGGCGTCTGGCTGCTGGGCTTCGGAGTGTTGGTGGGTATGGGCATTGGTTTCGGCTACTCGTCCGCCACGCCGCCCGCGTTGAAGTGGTTTCCGCCGTCGAAGACCGGCCTGATCGCCGGGCTTGTGGTGGCGGGTTTCGGTCTGGCGCCGGTGTACCTTGCGCCGACCTCGCAGTATTTGCTGAATCATTACCAACTCGGAGGCTCAATGTTGATCTTCGGCATCGCGTTCGTGGTGATTGTATGCGGCCTGGCGCAGTTGCTGGTGAATCCGCCGCCGGGCCACGGCGCGGGACCGAAGCCGTCGCCCGGAGCGGCCGCAAAACCGGCCGCCGTCAATTCGACGCCGGGCGAAATGCTGCGGATGCCGACATTCTGGCTGCTCTGGATCATCTACTTCATCGGCGCGGGCGCAGGGCTGATGGTGATCAGCAGCGTCAGCGGCATGGCCAAGAAGAGCATGAAGGACATGGCGTTCGTGGCCGTGGCCGTGATGGCCATCGGCAACGCTGCCGGGCGTGTCGCGGCGGGCATATTGTCCGACAAGATCGGCCGCCGCTGGACGTTGATGATCGTGCTGTTGTTCCAGGCCGTGCTGATGTTCATCGCCATTCCGGTGACCGCCTCGATGGACACGGTGCCGGTGGTCATCGTGCTCGTGGCGACGTTGATCGGCTTCAACTACGGCGCGAACCTATCGCTGTTCCCATCGTACGCGAAGGATCTGTGGGGCTTGAAGAGTTTCGGGATGAACTACGGCATCCTGTTCACCGCGTGGGGCGTGGGTGGCCTCGTCCTGAGCCGGCTGCAACAGACGCTCACGGCGGCGAGCAAGGGCAGCTATCATTCATCGTTCGTGGCTGCGGGCGTGTTGCTCATCATCGGCGCCGCGTTGACGTTCCTCATCAAGCCGCCGCACCGCGCGGCAGTGGTATAGCTCGAAGGTTGTAGCGGCGGTTTGTCGCCCTGACCCCTCGACCTCTCCCAGAGCCGAGTATGACCCGCCGACGCACATGATTCCGACGCTCACAGAGCGCCGCTACAGCAAGCTACGTCGTGTAAACGCGACGCGGGCTGGTCGTTCACGACCAGCCCGCGTCTGCATTTCGGCCCGAAACCCGTCTCAGAACTTGTAGATCAAGCTCAGTTGCTCGCGCACGGAGTCGCCGTCGTCTTCGCCCTTGCATTCGGTGCGCAGCGTCGAGACTTCGAGTCCGAGGGTGAAGTTCGCCGTGAACGCATACTGTGCGTTGCCGAAGATCACACTATTGAAGGTGCGCGCCGTACCCAACGACACGTCGGCCTTGGGCACTTTGTCAAATCCACCGCCCACGTTGAACTGCCATTTCGGCGTCGGTTTCAACGTCAGCGCCGCCCAGCCGCCATCGCTGCGGATCCCTTTCTTGAGAGTTGTATCGTAGCCCTGCCCAATCCCGCCGAGATACGCATCCAGGTCCCGACCAGAGAACGCCTCGCCGGTCAGGGACAACCACGACGTGATCGGGACGGTCAGGTCGAGGTTGATCGACCACGAATCGACAGTCTGAGGATTAGCGAAGGTGTTCGTATAGTTGATCTCCTCTTCGGCCCAGTGGCCCGAAACTCCGATCGTCGTCGGCTTGTTGTTGAAGCCGGGCAACGTCAGGCTGGCCCGTCCTTGCAGGCCCGGGATGGACGAATCCTGACCGGTATCGCTGTACGCGAAACCGATGACTCGACCGATGTCGCGGGTGGCGGCGGCCTCCAGTTTGAACTCCACATCCTTGGCCAATTCGAAGCCCTTGGTCAGGCGCAGTTGCGGCCGGCGGTAGCCGATGTTGCCCTGCCACCAACCGACGGTGTAATTGAGGGTCGGCATCCAAAGCGGTGAGATCACGTCGAACGTCTGACCGGCCAGAATGCTGAACCGCTCCTCCGGCCAATCGAGATTCATGTAGGCGTGACGCATCATCGGGAGGTTTTTGTTCTCGTCGCCACCGCCATAGAGATCCACCTCGATGAGGCCGCCGCTGTGCATTCCGCCGACCGTGGGGCCGGTGGCTTTCAGATCAAGACGCGTCTGCCGCGCGGTCAGGCTGAACTCCCCGTGATCCTTGATCAATTGCTCGGACTCGACCCAGCGCGCGTAGTTACCCACGGAGGTGCGATCCGAGTCGTGGGCGAGGTCGAGTTTCACGTAACCGTACAGTTCGATGTCGAAGGCGGACAGAACCGGTTTCTTCTTCGAGTCGGCCAGCTTCTTCAACTGCGCCACTTCGGCCTCGGTGAACCCGACCGGCACCGCCACCTTCGGCTCGGCGGGTTTGCCGAGCATCCTCTTGATCTCAGACAACTCGCTTTCGAGAGTGTCAACGCGGTTGCGCAACTTCGCGTTCTCTTCCTCCAGCGCCTTCAGGCCCTTGTTGTCTTGGGCTGGCGCGCCGCAGACCATGCTGAGGGACAAGACAACGGCGCAAACTACTTGATTGATCCTGAGTGTCATCTGTTCTTCTCCTCTTTCTGCGTTGGTGGCTGACCTCGGGCAGAGCGATTAACCTCGACCCGAAGGCTCACCGGTCACAGCCGGTTGTTACGGGCGGGTATTAGCAGCGGCAGTACCGCTTGTCCAGCAAATGTCGCAATTGCGTCTCTGGACACCACCGCCGACACCGAGCCGGCAGCGCAGGAAAGGTTACAGTCAAACCAGATCGCCTCGAGAATTGTAGGGTACGACCGTTTCCATCCCGCTGTGTTTGAAGAAAGGTTCCGCTCGAAAATCGCGGAGGTGCTCGATGGCTATCAAGAGGTTGTCGTCGACATTTCCGTGATGTCGATCCGCTTGATTCTTGACACTTTTCCCGGTCGATCAATTCGCGCTCTGCGTTCCCTCCAAACGGCGCGGCGGGCAAGCATTCGCGGCAAACCTTCTGCGGTGCTTTGCGCCTTTGCCGCCAAACATCGGGCGGCGTCTCGTCCGACTCGGCTTTGCGGCAATTCGATCCGAGAACATCCGCCACGTGAAGCGCGGCAAGCCGCTGGGTGCGCCGAAGCGGACGGCCCGGCGGTCCGTCCCTACCGGTGCTGGTGCGGAGTGAGGCGTTTGCGTTCGTCGCCGAAGGCGCGGTCGAGCGGTTCGACGTTCCGGCTTGTTCTCAAATGCGCGCTGGATGTCGTCCGAAATTGACGTTGCAGAGCAGCGGGATTTACTGTAAGTTTTGCCTCCTTCGGCTGGACTGCCTGCAGTACACAGCGAGCAACGACCAACAAGATGATGGAAGGTGTGTATCGTAAAGGCGGAAGGGTGAAGGATGAAGGCGGAATCCGCCTTCGCTCGATGAGCTATGGCGGACAGGGGCGAAGGGCGGTTGCAGGCCGCCGCAACTAGACGCATATGAAGATTTTGGTTATCGGATATGGCAACCAGAGCCGTCGCGACGACGGAGCCGGTTGGCTTGTCATCGAGCGGCTGGCGGCGCTCGGTCTGCCAGATGTTGAACTCCAGACTGCACACCAGCTCGAGGTAGATGTTGCCGAGACGATTAGTCGGTTCGATGTGGTGATATTCGTGGATGCCGCCGTGACGGATAGCCCGCACGCGGTCACCCGGACGTTGGTGCATCCCAATCCGGAGTCCCGCGTTGTGTCGCACTGCCTCGCGCCATCGGATGTGCTGGCGTTGTGTCGCACGCTGTATGGGAAGGAACCGCAGGGGATGCTGTTCAGCATCCGCGGCCACGATTTCAATTTCGGCATGACGCTGTCGCCCGCGGTCGAAGATGCGGCGAACGCCGTGGTGCAAGAGATTCGGCAGTTGGTGCCGTTGTTGCAGAGGAGTCAGGCCGTTTATGCATGAGATGTCCATCGTCGAGGCGCTGCTGGAAGCCGTGCAGCGCGAGTTGCGCGTCCATTCCGACGCGCGTGTGTTGGCGGTGCATGTTCGCGTCGGTCGGTTGCGTCAAGTCATCCCCGAGACGCTACAGTTTTGCTACCAAGCCGCCACGCGCGACACACCGCTGGCCGGCTCGCAATTGGAAATCGCGGAAGTACCGGCCACGGCGCGTTGCCGGGAGTGCCGGGCGGAGTTTGCGGTGGAAGAAAATTGGTTCGAGTGCCCGCGCTGCCAGTCTGTCGGCGGACAGTTGTTGGCGGGCGACGAACTGCAATTGACTGACATTGAGATCGAAAATGTTCCGCCATCTGGAACGGCGACCCCCAATTCACATGTCCACTGCAACTCATAACTCAGAGAGATTTCAAATCATCGAGGCGCGGCTTCTGGCGACTGACGTCAAATTGTTTCGGGTCGTCGCGCCGCGGATCGCGCGAAAACGCAAAGCTGGCCAGTTCGTCATTGTTCGGGTCCATGCCCAAGGCGAACGTGTGCCGTTGACCATCGCCGACTCCGATCCGAAAGACGGCACAATCACGATCATCGTGCAGGGCGTCGGCAAAACGACCCGGCAACTCAACGGCTTGGAGGCCGGCGATCATTTGCCCGACGTGGTTGGGCCGCTGGGCAAGCCTTCCGAGATCGAGCGCTACGGCACGGTAACGGTCATCGGAGGCGGCGTGGGCACGGCCATCGCCTACCCGACCGCCAAGGCGCTGAAGTCGGCGGGCAACCACGTCATTTCCATCATCGGCGCACGCAACCGGGAACTGTTGATCCTCGAACCGGAAATGCGCGCCATCAGTGATGAACTCTACGTCACCACCGATGACGGCTCCTACGCCGAGAAAGGCTTCGTCACCGATAAGCTGAAGGCGCTGATGGCCGCGGGCCGAAAGATCGACTACGTGTTGGCCATCGGTCCGATCCCCATGATGCGCGCCGTGGCCGAAGCGACCCGTCCGCACGGGATCAAGACCATCGTCAGTCTAAACCCGATCATGGTGGATGGCACCGGCATGTGCGGCGGCTGCCGCGTGCTGGTGGGCGGTCGCAGCCAGTTCGCCTGCGTGGACGGCCCCGAATTTGACGCCCACCGCGTTGATTTCGACATACTGATGAAACGCAACGCCATGTACCGCGACGCCGAGCGCGTGGCGCTGGAAAAATTCCTGCAGGACTCCCGGCGCGACGAGAAACCGGCGAACCACGAGTGCCGATTGGAGCAAAAGCATCCTGAACTGAGCCGGAGACCGGCCTGATTTATTCATGAATTCTCTCCTGTTACGCTGGCCCCTCACCTTGATCCTCTCCCCGTCAACCCCGAAAGCTTTCGGGGCAAGGCCGGGGAGAGGAGGTTTCCCCTCTCCCTTTCAAAGGGAGAGGGTCAGGGTGAGGGTTGAGCCGTCTGCGCGGTGCTGGCGATTGAGCGCTTTATGAATAATCCGGGTTAGCATCATGCCCAACACCCTGAATCCAAAAGAGCGAACCAAGATCCCGCGGCAGAAAATGCCCGAACAGGAACCGCACGACCGCCGCCGCAATTTCACGGAGGTGAACCTCGGCTTGGATTTCGAACTGGCCAAGCAGGAGGCGATGCGCTGTTTGGAGTGCGCCAGCCCGAAGTGTGTGGATGGTTGCCCGGTCGGTGTGAAGGTGAAGGATTTTGTCGGGCTGATTCTGGCCGGCAAATATCTGGAGGCGGCGGCCAAGGTGCGCGAGGACGACGTGTTGCCGGCCGTTACCGGACGCGTTTGCCCGCAGGAGGACCAGTGCGAAGGCGCGTGCGTGCTGAGCAAGAAATTCTCGCCCCTGGCGATCGGCTACTTGGAACGTTTCGTTGCCGACTACGAACTGCAGGCAGGCCAGGTCGGTTTGCCGCAGAATGCGCCGCCCACCGGCAAACGGGTGGCCATCGTCGGCAGCGGCCCGGCCGGGTTGAGTTGCGCGGGCGACCTGGTGCAGAAGGGTCATCAGGTCACGGTCCTCGATGCGCTACACGAGATTGGCGGCGTGCTGATCTATGGCATTCCGGAATTCCGGTTGCCCAAGGAGATTGTGCGGCGGGAAGTTGACAACCTGCACCGCATGGGCGTGGAGTTCGAGACCGATGTGGTGGTCGGCCAGACCGTCACGGTGGACGAGCTGTTGAACGAGGAGAGGTACGACGCGGTGCTGGTCGCCACGGGCGCGGGCTTGCCGCACTTTCTGAACATCCAGGGCGAACACCTCTGCGGCGTGTACTCCGCCAACGAGTTCCTCACGCGCGTGAACCTGATGAAAGCCTACCGGTTCCCCGAGTACGACCAGCCCGTGTTCGATTGCCGGGGCAGGGACGTTGCGGTCGTCGGCGGAGGCAACACCGCCATGGACGCCATCCGCAGCGCGTTGCGGCTCGGCGCCAAGAACGCTTATCTTATCTACCGGCGATCCGAGAAGGAGATGCCCGCCCGCATCGAAGAAGTCAAACATGCTCGGGAAGAAGGCGTGCAGTTCCTGACCTTGACCAACCCGGTCGAATTCCTCGGCGATGACAAGGGCTGGCTCCGCGCCGCGCGCTGCATCAAAATGGAACTGGGACCGCCCGACGAGTCCGGTCGGCGCCGCCCGGTACCCATTAAAGGTTCGGAATTCGAATTGCCTTTGCAGATGGTGGTCATTGCGGTCGGCACCAGTGGCAATCCGTTGGTGCAGTCAACGACGCCGGATTTGAAGACTAACAAGCACGGATATATCGTGGCCGACTCGGAGACGATGAAGACTTCCAAACGCGGCGTGTTTGGCGCCGGCGACATTGTGACCGGCGCGGCGACCGTGATCCTGGCGATGGGCGCTGGCCGCAAGGCCGCCAAGGCGATTGATGAGTATTTGAAGACTGGCAACTGGTAGCGAGAAGGACATCATGCACGAAATGTCCATCGTGGAAGCGTTGCTCGAAGCTGTCGAACGCGAGGTCCGCGCGTACGGCGACGCCCGGGTGGTGTCGATCCGTGTACGCATCGGCGCGCTGCGTCTGGTCGTGCCGGAGACATTGCGGTTCTGCTACGAGGCGAGTGTCCGGGATACGCCCCTGGCCGGCGCGCAGTTGGAGATCGAGAAATTGCCGGCGACAGCACGGTGCCGTGAATGCCGTTGGGAATTTGCGGTGGAAGAGAACTGGTTCGAGTGCCCGCGCTGCCAGTCGGCCGGCGCGGAGTTGCTCACCGGTCAGGAACTGGATCTGATAAGCATTGAACTGGAAGAACTGCAGGAAGTGGAGGCTGCGAAATGACAACCATCCGGGAAACAATCAAATACGACGCCGAACGCGACCGCAATTTCCCCAAGGAGATCATGGCGCGTCATGGCTGCGAAAAACTCTATGGGTGCATCCAGTGCGGAACGTGCTCGGCGACCTGTCCGGTCAGTAGTTACATGGATCACACGCCACGACAATTGATGGCGTTGACGCGGGCGGGGTTCAAGAAGGAAGTCCTCAGCAGCCTGACAATCTGGCTCTGCGCCTCCTGCTACGCTTGCACGGTGGATTGCCCCAAGGAAATCAAGATCACCGATATCATGTACGCACTAAAGCGCCGGGCGATTGAGGAGGGCGTCTATCCGAAACGGTTCCCGATCCCGATACTGGCGCGCGAGTTCTTCAAGATGGTGAAGAACCGAGGCCGCATCACCGAGAACGAGCTCGCCATGCGCATGTTTCTGCAATCGAACTGGTTCGCCATGATGAAGACGTGGCGGCTCGGCCTGAACCTGATGCGCACCGGCCGATTCCCCATAAAACCTGAATCGATGGCAAAGCCTGAGAAGCTCGCGTCGCTCTTCCAAGGAGGCCCGCGATGAATTCCGTGACGTCGTTGGTAGGGCGCGACAGCGTGAAGCGCAGTTGCGATCCCCTCTCCCTCGTGAGGGAGAGGGTCAGGGTGAGGGTGCCGGCTGCGTTGCGAGAACACCCCCTCACCTCAGTCCTCTCCCCGAGCGCGTCAGCGCCTCGGGGCGATGAGGAGGTTTCTGAACCATGAAATTCACCTATTTCCCCGGCTGTTCACTGAAAGGCTCCGGCCGCGCCTACGAGGAATCGCTGTTGGCGGTCTGCAAACAGCTCGGCGTCGAACTGGAGGAATTGGACGACTGGAACTGCTGCGGCGCGACCGCTTACATGGCGGTCAGCGAACGCCAGGCCTTCGGGCTGGCCGCGCGCAATCTCGCGCTGGCGGAACAACAGCCGCACGAACTGCTCGCGCCGTGCAGCGCCTGTTATATGGTGCTGAAGAAAACCCAGAAGTACGTCGCCGAGTATCCGCTGATTGGGCAAGAGGTGCACGACGCGCTCAACAGGTGCGGACTCAAGTACGCCGGCACGGCCGGAGTCCGTCATCCGCTCGATGTATTGGTCAACGACATCGGCCTCGATGCGATCAAGAAGCAGGTCAAGATGCCGCTCAAAGGCTTCAAGGTCGCACCGTACTACGGCTGCCAGATCGTGCGGCCATACGCGGACTTCGACGACCAGCACAACCCGGTGCTCATGGACAAGCTATTCAAAGCGCTCGGCGCTGAAGTGGTGAAATACCCGCTGAAGACGCGGTGCTGCGGCGGCAGTCTGACCGGTACGTTGCCGGAAGCCGGTCTGGGACTGAGTTTCCATCTCTTGCGGGAAGCGCAACGCCGTGGCGCGAACGTGCTGGCGACGGTCTGCCCGCTCTGCCAGTTCAACCTCGACGCCTACCAGAGGGACATGTCCAGCAAGTACGAGCCGGTGCACATGCCCATCGTTTATTTCACACAGTTGATGGGTTTGGCGTTCGGGTTGGACGCGAAAACGCTGGGTCTGCATCGCGGCATTATTTCCATTGAACCGCTATTGAATAAACAAGAGGTAGCAGCATGAAAGAGCAATCCGACGGCGACATTCGCATCGGGTGTTACGTCTGCCATTGCGGCACGAACATAGCCGGGGTGATCAACGTTAAGGCGGTGACAGAGTACGCCGCCAAACTGCCGTGCGTGGTTGTGTCACGCGACTACAAGTACATGTGCTCCGATCCGGGCCAGGCGCTGATCCAGCAGGACATCAAGGACCATAAGTTGAACCGCGTCGTCGTCGCGTCGTGCTCACCACTGTTGCACGAGCGCACCTTCCGCAATGCCTTGGAAGGCGGCGGGCTGAATCCGTTCTGTCTCCAGATGGTCAACATCCGCGAGCATGACTCGTGGGTGCACGAACCGGGCAAACCAGCGACCGAAAAGGCGCGGGCGTTGGTGCGCGCCGCGATCAAGCGCGTTGCGTTGCACAAACCGCTGGAGAAGAAGGAGACCAAGATTCATCGCGATGTGCTGGTGGTCGGCGGCGGCATTGCCGGGATTCACGCGTCTCTGACTCTGGCCAACGGCGGCATGACCGTTTACCTCGTCGAACGCGAGGCGACGATCGGCGGGCACATGGCGAAGTTCGACAAGACGTTCCCGACGCTCGACTGCGCAGCGTGCATTCTTACGCCGAAGATGTCGGCCGTCGGCGAGAACCCGAACATCAAGCTGTGGACCTACTCAGAAGTCGTGAAGGTCGAGGGCTACGTCGGCAACTACAAGGTGACGGTGAAACGCAAGCCGCGATATATTATCGAGGATTTGTGCGTCGGCTGCATGAAATGCGTCGAGGCGTGCGTGTACAAGGAGGGAAAGACCGAGGACGACTTCAACGAAGGTCTCTCCAAGCGCAAACCCGTGTACATGCCGTTCCCGCAGGCGACGCCGTTTTTGGTGCTGTTTGATCCGGAAGCCTGCATCCAGCTCAAGACGGGCAAATGCAAGAAGACCTGCGTCGAGGTGTGCGATCGCAAGGCGATCAAGTTCGACCAAAAGGAAGAACTTGTCGAGATCAACGTCGGCACGATCATTCTCGCCACTGGTTTCCAGACGTTCGACGGGAAACGTTTGCCGCAATACGGCTACGGCGTGCATCCAAACGTGTTCTCCGCGATGCAAGTCGAACGCATGGTCAATGCCAGCGGCCCGACCGAAGGCCACATCACATTGAAGGACGGCGGCAAACCGAAGGCGGTCGGTATCATCCACTGCGTCGGCTCGCGCGACAACCGCACCAACCGCTGGTGTTCGCGCGTCTGCTGCATGTACTCGATGAAGCTCGCCCACCTTATCAAGCAGCACACTGATGCCGAGGTGTTCAACTTCTACATCGATATCCGCGCGCCCGGCAAAGGATACGAGGAGTTTTACGAGCGGTTGCAGGAGGAAGGTGTCCATTTCATCCGCGGCCGCGTCGCCGAAGTCACCGACTGGGCGGCGAGGAAAGAGGAGGAAGGCAGACTCGTGATCCGCGTCGAGGACACGCTTGCCGGTTTCGTTCGGCGTATCCCGGTTGACATGGTTGTTCTGGCGAACGGTCTCGAACCGCAAGCCGACTCCCAGGATGTGCGGCGGATGTTCAACATCAGTTGCTCGACCGAAGGCTGGTTCCTGGAGCGCCACCCGAAACTCGCGCCCGTGAACACCTTCACCGACGGCATTTTCCTGGCCGGTTGCTGTCAAGGCCCGAAAGACATCCCCGACACGGTCGCCCAAGCGGGTGCGGCCGCGGCGGAGGCGTATGCGTTGATCAACGCCGGCGTAATCGAGCTTGAACCGAATACGAGCTACGTCGTGGCTGACGATTGCAGCGGATGCAAGACCTGCATCCCGCTTTGCCCGTACACGGCGATCAGCCGCGACGAGGTGAAAAAGAAGGCCGTCATCAACGAGGCGTTGTGCAAAGGTTGCGGCGTATGCGTCGCGGCCTGCCCGAGCGGGTCGATTTACCAGAACCTGTTCAGCGACGAAGAAATCTTCAGCGAAATCGAAGCGGTCATCGGATGAGGAAAATCCGAAATCCGAATATCGAAATCCGAAATGAGCACGAAGCCCAAATGACAAAACGCGGCAAACAACGGCAGATGAAACCGCAGATGAACACAGATGGACGCGGATTCACAACCTCAGGTTGTCATTCTGAGCGAAGCAAAGAATCTCAGTCGTCAGGGCATGGTGGCGCGGGCGTCTCGCCTGCGGTTGTTCCAAGCCGGAAAGGAGACTCGAGATGAATGCGTCCGAGTCAGGCAACCGTAAGAGTCAAGAGTTGCCCCGAGCAACGACGAGGGGGACATGCTAGACGCGGTCAAATGCCGGATTCTTGGTCACGTGCGAGGGGCTGAATATGACCGCACTTCCAAATGCGACAGATGTCATACGATGTTGCCAGACCCGGACAAACTTCGAGAAGTCATCAGGAAACCGCCGAATGACGAGGTTCGTAACCAAGCCATTGCACTATATAAACAGATTGTTTGTGAAGCACCGTATTCCGCGGGTTGCCCTCAGTGTTCGAAGGCGATCAGTGTTTTACGCTTCTTGGTGACGGAGGTGACTCGTTGTAAGCACTGTGGCGCAACAATGGTGTTCCTTGAATGCGGATTCCATGATTACGTAGATGCCCTTCCAATTGAAGAAAAGCTCTCGGATTTCTATCGGGGATTGATTTCTGCAATCCAAGAAATGAGGCGAGAGGAAGATGTAGAGCACGATGGGACTCGCCTCCGTATCGTACCGGCTGATGTCGTTCAAGCGGTTCAGACGAGAAATGAGGAAGCGCTACTTCGATATCTCGATGTCCATACCGAACTTGAATGGGATCGAAGTCCATTTGGAGAACTCCAAGACTTCACACCATTTGACAAAGGCGCGATGATCCGAGCTGTGGCGGCAAGAGAACTCGGGAGATTAAGGTCGCACAGAGGCGTTGATCAATTGAACGCGATATTGTTCAACGATCCCAATGCGGAGGTCAAGCGAAGCGCGGCGATTGCTCTAGGCGAAATAAACTACTACCCCGCCGCCTCCGCTCTCATCGCGGCTCTGCGAAACTGCTCGGAGGATGTTGGTGTCCGAATAATGGCTGCATTAGCGCTTGGTCAGTACTGCGATGAGGAGAGCGAGGCAGCGTTGAAGGCATGTCTTCCTGCAACTGGCGTCAAAGAAAACGGCGCTCGGGCCAAACTACGCGCTGCAATAGTAGCTGCTCTGAAGTCGCGCGGTGTCGCAAGTGCCGGCATACTCAAGATTTGACTAAATGAATGGGTTAACTTCTGACACATGACAATGATACACACAGCCGCAAGCCGGGACGCTTGCACTGCCATGACAACGACGAAACGACAGAGATGCTTCGACAAGCTCAGCATGACAGTGGTGAGGAATCCGCGTCCATCCGCGTTCATCTGCGGCTTCACCGGCCGTTGTTTCGGTCATTTGAGTTTTCGTCATTCGGGTTTGTTTCGGATTTCGAATTTCGTGCTTCGGATTTCGCGGCGGCTCGCCGCTGAGGAGAATAAATGATAAATCAAACCACCGTACAACCCCAACCTGCCACCAGCACCGCCGCGTTTGAGCCGCGCATCGTCGCGTTCTTCTGCAACTGGTGCACCTACACCGCCGCGGACCTGGCCGGCGTGTCGCGCATGAAATACGCGCCCAACGTTCGCATCATCCGCCTGATGTGCTCAGGCCGGCTGGATCCGCAATTCATCATGGCCGCGTTCGCGAAGGGCGCGGACGGCGTGCTCATCGGCGGCTGCCACCCCGGCGACTGCCACTACGTCGAGGGCAATTATAAGACGCTCCGCCGGATGGATCTCCTGAAGCGGATGTTGAAAGACCTCGGCATCGAGGAAGACCGCGTCCGCCTCGAATGGATCAGCGCCAGTGAAGGCGACAAGGTCAAGTGGGCCGTCAACGATATTGTCGAGAAAGTCCGTGCGCTTGGCCCGTTGAACATGCCCGGGAAATTCAAGGATTGGGACAAGGAGATTGAGGAGCTGGCCGGGGAAGTTCAGGCCCAGGATAAAGAGCAAGCACCGGCACACGTCGCATGAACCACGGAATTCACAGGGATCTGTCTCCTCTCCCCCGTCGTACGGGGGAGAGGATCAAGGTGAGGGGGATGGCCAGAGCGCTCCGCCGCGAGCCGACTTGGGCCGAACGGACACTGTGGCGTCATCTGCGAAATCACCGTTTCTGCGCGTACAAGTTCCGCCGTCAGCATCCCAACGGTCCATACGTATTGGACTTCTACTGTGTGTCGGCGAAGCTGGCCATCGAGTTAGATGGTGATCCTCATGGGTATCCAAACCAGAAGAATCACGATGAGTCAAAGGATCGTTACCTCGCTCAGCAGGGCATTCGCGTTCTGCGGTTCTGGAACGATGACCTGAGAGAAAACAAAGACGGCGTGCTGGTGACAATTCTGCAAGAACTCGAACAGCGAACGGAGGAGAACCCTCACCCTGACCCTCTCCCTTACGCTACAAGGGAGAGGGGAGACAATTTGAAGGAGAACCCTCACCCTGACCCCTGGTCGCCCCTGGCCGCCTCCGGCGCCGCCAAAGGCGGGCAAGCTTTGGCGCCCCGCTGCTGCGGGGGTAACCCTCTCCCTTCCACTGCAAGGGAAAGGGGAAACAATTTGAAGGAGATCGCGAACTATGTCCACTAAACCGAAAATCGCTTTTTATTGGTGTGCGTCTTGCGGCGGTTGCGAAGAATCCGTCGTCGACCTCGCTGAGGACATTCTCATGGTGCTCGATGCCGTGGACATCGTGTTGTGGCCCGTCGCGATGGATTTCAAGAAGAAGGACGTCGAGGCGATGCCTGACAAATCCATCGTGGCGACCTTGCTCAACGGTGCGATCCGTACTTCCGAACAAGAAGAGATGGTGCGCTTGTTGCGCCGCAAAAGCCAGTATCTCATCGCTTACGGTTCCTGCGCCCACACCGGTGGCATTCCTAGCCTCGCCAATCAGTTCAGCCGCGAGCAAATTATGAAGTACGTCTACGAGGAAGCGCCCACGGTGGTGAACCCCGACAACGCAAGCGCTGTCGGGGCAGGCGCTTTGAAGACGCGGCCGGTAACGGAGTTCCGGGACAACGGCCACACTGCCACACTGCCCGTGTTTCGCAACGTGGTTCGCGCGCTCGACCAGGTGGTGGAGGTGGACTACTACATCCCCGGCTGTCCGCCCACGCCGAAACTGTTGAAAGAGGCAGTGCTGGCGTTGCTCGCGGGCAAACTGCCGCCGAAAGGCAGCGTGCTCGCCCCCGACATGGCTCTGTGCGAGCAATGCCCGCGCATTGACAGCAAACCGCAGGACCTGAGCCTCACCGAGTTCAAGCGTCCGCACCAAGTCATCATTGACCCCGACAAATGCCTGCTGGCTCAGGGCCTCGTCTGTATGGGCCCGGCCACGCGGGGCGGCTGCGAAGCGCGCTGCATCACGGGCAATATGCCGTGCACCGGCTGTTTCGGTCCAACCAGCCGCGTCCAGGACCACGGCGCAAAAATCCTGAGCTATTTGGCCTCAACCGCAGCCGGCAAAGAAGACAAGGAGATCGAAAAGATATTGGCCGGGATCCCTGATCCTGTCGGCACATTTTATCGTTACGGTTTGGCGAAGTGCCTCCTACGCGGCCGCGTGGGCGGCCCGTAGGAAATCCGAAACCCGAAACAAGCACGAATGACCAAAGTAGCAACGACCAAGACGCGTGGTAGGGCGCGACCGCCGGGCGCGCCGCTCTTCACAACGGCTTCGGACGGCCCGGCGGTCCGTCCCTATCGTCTCGCGCCTTGTTTGGAGCATTTCCGTCATTCGAATTTCGGATTTGTTTCGTGCTTCGAATTTCGGATTTCGAGTTTTCCTCTCATGGAGGTTTTATGAACGAATCAGTCAAGCGCATCTTCAACGAAGCCCACAATAATGCCGGCCAGTCCTACATGACACGGCGGCACGTCGCCATTGACCCGATCACCCGCCTCGAAGGCCATGGCAAGATCGACATCTTCCTGGACCAGAAAGGCGAGGTCGAGCGGGCATACTTCCAAGTGCCCGAGATGCGCGGGTTCGAGGTGTTTTCCATCGGACGACCGGCCGAAGACATGCCGCAGATCACATCGCGCATTTGCGGCGTCTGCCCGACAGCGCATCACATGGCGGGAACAAAAGCGCTGGACGATTTGTACAAAGTCGAGCCGACTTCGGCGGCGAAAAAGATCCGCGAGTTGGTGTACACCACGTTTATGCTCGAAGACCACGCGTTGCACGTCTACATCCTCGGCGGCCCGGACTTCATCGTGGGTCCGGATGCGCCTCCCGAACTGCGCAACATCGTCGGCGTGATCCAAAAGGTGGGCCTTGAGATTGGCAAGCGAGTCATCAGCACGCGCCGCCGCTTGCGCGAGTTGATCACGTACCTCGGCGGCAAGGTGATTCATCCCGTGCTCGGTCTGCCCGGCGGCGTCGCGAAGGGGATGTCGCCGGCGGACCTGCCGCAGTTCCAGCAACTGGCCAAGGACGGCCTGGATTTTGCGCAGTTCACGCTGCAGGTCTTCAAGGACATCGTCCTGAAGAATGAAGCTTACGTGAAGCTTATCACGTCGGACACCTACACCCATCGCACCTACTACATGGGCATGGTGGACGCGAACAACAAGGTCAACTTCTACGACGGCAAGATTCGCGTCGTCACGCCGGACGGCAAGGAGTTCGCGAAATTCGCCCCGCAACAGTACCGCGACTTCGTGGCCGAACACGTCGAGCCGTGGAGTTACATGAAGTTCTGCTACTTGAAACCCGTCGGGTGGAACGGTTTCACCGAGGGCGAGAAGAGCGGCATTTACTCGGTGGCCCCGCTGGCGCGATTGAACGTGTCCGACGGTCTGGCGACGCCGCTGGCCCAGAAGGCGTACGAGGAATTCTACGCGACGCTGGGCGGTAAACCCGTCCACCACACGCTGGCCAACCACTGGGCGCGCGTCGTCGAGATGCTGTACGCCGCCGAGCGGATGAACGAACTCATCAACGATCCAGAGATCACCAGCAAAGACCTGCGGGTCATCCCGACCGCGAAACCCACGGTCGGCATCGGCGTGGTCGAAGCGCCGCGTGGCACGTTGATCCACCAGTACGAGACCGACGACAACGGAATCATTCGCAAAGCCAATCTTATCGTCGCGACACAGGGCAATTCTGCCCGCATGGCGATGAGCGTCGAGAAAGCTGCCAAGGGACTGATCCACGGTGGTGAGGTGAGCGAGGGATTGCTTAACAAGGTCGAGATGGCCTTCCGTGCGTACGATCCCTGCTTGGGCTGCGCCACGCATGCCATCGGCCAGACACCGATGATTGTCACGATCCGCGACGGGTCTTCGGGCCGCGTTTTGCGCACGTTGCGGCGCGATTGACAAGGCGCCGCGTCGCTCCGATGATGTTGGGTCTTCTTCATGAACGTGAAAGTGCTACGCAACGTTTTGGAAGCCAACGACCAGTTGGCGACGCGCATTCGTAACCAGCTCGCAGCCAAGAAGATCGCAGCCATCAATCTGATCAGTGGACCGGGCGCTGGCAAGACGTCGTTGCTGGAAAAGACGATTCCCGCCCTCAAACATCATTATCGCATCGGCGTCCTGGAAGGTGACATCGCCACGACGCGCGACGCCGACCGGATCGCAAAGCTGGGCGTGCCGGTCGTTCAACTCCTTACGGGCGGCGCCTGCCATCTCGAGGCGCCATTGGTGCAACGTGGGTTGGGCGAACTCGATCTGGATGCGCTCGACTTGCTGTTCATCGAGAACGTCGGCAACATCGCCTGCCCTGCCGAGTTTGACCTCGGCGAGAAGGCCAAGGTGGGCATCCTCAGCGTCACCGAAGGTCACGACAAACCCGCCAAATATCCGTTGCTGTTTCACGAAATCAGCGCGCTGGTGCTTAACAAGATGGATCTGTTGCCGCACACCGATTTCGATTTCGACCAGTTTCTCCGCGATTTCCGCAAACTCAACGCTGACGCGCCGGTCTTCCGGGTTTCTTGCCGGACAGGGCAGGGGATTGAAGAATGGACACACTGGCTGGAGCACGTGGCGGACGGTGAGATCCGCGTCGAGCCGCACACGCACACGCCTTCGCCCGACGGGCTTCGGCGGGCAAGCGACCATCACGATCTCGATGCTGTCGTCCAGCCGCACCAGCATCCGCACCGGCAACATCATACCGAGGTAACGCGCGGATGAAGACGTGCATGCGCGCCAGGATCGTTGGCCGCGTCCAAGGCGTTGGGTTTCGTCCGACCGTTTATCGCTACGCCACGCAACTCGGCCTTGGCGGTTTTGTCTGCAACGGCCCGCACGGCGTCACGGTCGAAGTCGAAGGCGACGATCTGAAAGTCCGCGCATTCTTTCATCACCTGATCCACGACCCGCCCAAACAGGCAGTGATCGCAGACATTCAAAAACAAGTCTTCGCCGAAAAGGGTTACAAGCAATTCGAGGTCATCGAGTCCGAGCCTGAGGGCGACGCGGCCGTGCATATCTCGCCCGACTTGGCGACGTGCGACGATTGCCTGCGGGAGTTGTTTGATCCTCAGGATCGCCGTCACGGCTATCCGTTCATCAATTGCACGAACTGCGGCCCGCGTTTCACGATCATCCGCGACTTGCCCTATGATCGTGACAAGACTTCGATGGCCGGTTTCACGATGTGTGCGCCGTGCGAGTATGAGTACCACGATCCGCGCGATCGCCGATTCCACGCGCAACCGGACGCTTGCGAGAAGTGCGGGCCGCAACTCGACCTGATTACGCCGGAGGATTGTAGCCGCGAATCCTATTCGCGGCGGGAGAATGCCCGCGAAGACGCTTCGCGGCTACAATTGATGAGAGTTGTCGATCTTCTTCGACGCGGCGCCATTGTCGCCGTCAAGAGCCTTGGCGGTTACCATCTTGCCTGCGACGCCACCAACCCGGAGGCCGTGGCCCGCCTCCGCCAACGCAAGCATCGCCCACACAAACCGTTTGCGGTGACGTTCCGCGATCTGGCGGCGGTGAAGAAATTCTGCGAAGTGAGCGAGGCCGAAGAAGCTGAGTTGCTTTCCGTAACGCGACCAATCGTCTTGCTCAACCGCCGTCCTCCCAGCACTCCATCACTCCATCACTGCATTTCCCCCGACTCCCCCACCATCGGCGCGTTTCTGCCGTACACGCCGCTGCATCACCTGTTGATGCAGGGTTTCGACGCCCTCGTGATGACCAGTGGCAACCTCACCGACGAGCCAATCATCAGCGAGGAGGCGGAACTGCCGACGCTGCTTGGTCCGATTGCAGACGCCGCACTCACGCACAATCGGCCCATTGTACACAAGTGCGATGATTCGGTGCTGCGCGTCGTCAACGGTCAGCGGCAATTCTTCCGCCGCGCGCGCGGCTTCGTACCGAATCCGATTCGCATTGCCGAACAATCGCCGCATATTCTGGCGGTTGGCGGCGAATTGAACAATACGTTCTGTCTCGTGCGCGACGGCAACGCGTTTCTCTCGCAGCACATCGGCGATCTTAAAGACTACAAGACGTACGATTACTTCGCGCGCGAGATTACTGCTTGGCAGAAGCTCATGCGCATTGAGCCTGAAGTGGTCGCCTACGACCT
>JBEKFI010000002.1:0-54696 GCA_050013395.1 Verrucomicrobiia bacterium
AAGGTGCTTTTCAGTTCCGGTTACACGGTGAACACGATCGTCCACCACGGCGTGCTGGACGACGGCGTTGCGTTTTTAAACAAGCCGTACACTCGTGACGTGCTCGCGCGCAAGGTCCGCGAGGTGCTGGACCGTCCAAAGCCTGGGAACGCAGCCAGCACGGCGGCTCCCGCGAGTGGCTAGCGCTGGTTGCGCGAGAAACTTTCCACCAGTTCTTCGGTGGAGCAGGTGGCGGTGCCAATCTTGCCGACGACAACGCCGGCGGCATGGTTGGAAATCTCTGCTGCCTCGACCGGACTCGCTCCCGCGGTCAGCGCCAGCACAAACGACGCGATGGCTGTGTCGCCCGCGCCTGAGACGTCGTACACTTCGCGTGCCACCGTCGGAGTGTGATGAGGCCGCTCGCCCGAGCGAAACAGGCACATGCCGTGTTCTCCCAGCGTGACGAGCAGGTTGCGCGCTCTCCATTTGCGCAACAGAATCCTGCCCACGCGCATCAGCGGCTCGTCTCGCAGCACCTCGTCGGCAGGCTCGGCATAGGTCACGCCCGCTGCTGTGAACGCCTCGGAACGGTTGGGGGTGATCGCGGTGAGGCCTGAGTAACGGAGCAGATTGCGCGCATTCGGATCGGCCGCGGTGATCTTGTGATGCTTGCGGGCCAGCCGTTGCATGTCATCGAGGAGTTTCTGGGAGAGCACGCCCTTGCCGTAATCTTCGAAAATCACCGCCGCCGCGTGGTTCACTTGAGACTGGAAGTACTCCGTGAGTTTGTCTGCGACCGACGGCGAAATCTTCTCTGCTTTTTCTCGATCGAACCGCACGACCTGCTGGTGGTACGCCACAATGCGTGTCTTCAATGTCGTCGGGCGATTCGGATCGACAACCAGACCGCCGGTCTCGACTCCTTGCTCATCGAGCAACTCACGCAATTCTTCTCCCGCGCTGTCTTCGCCCAGCACACCCATGATTTTCACAGGAGCGCCAAGCGCGCGCAGGTTGCGGGCGACGTTGGCCGCGCCGCCGGGGAACGACGACTCGCGTGTGACCTCGACGACGGGCACCGGAGCTTCTGGCGAGATGCGGGAAACTTTGCCCCAGAGAAACCGGTCGAGCATCACGTCGCCGACGACAAGGATGTTTTGCTGGCGGAATCGGTTCAGGAGTTTTCTGAGCTGGTCGTGAGTCATTGAAGTTGTTCCAGGACAGCCGCCGCCCACAAGGGGACGAGCAGTTCGTGGTGGCCGACCATGTAGTAGCCGCGTCCACCTTTGGCGGTCGGACGTCGGACGACGTTTTCCGTAGGGCGATAATGACGGTTCATGTCAAACGTCGCCGCTGTAAATCCCTCGACTTTGTTGCCGAGGTTGCGTGCGATGGTGAGCGCCTTGAGAAAAACTTCGGGCATGATCACCGCCGAGCCGATGTTGAGCACGATGCCGCCTTCCAAGTGTGCGATGGCGGCGGCGAATTTCTGGAAATCAAGATAGGTCGCTTCACCCAAGACTGCGCCGTCAGTGGTCGGATGCTGGTGAATGATGTCCGTGCCGATAGCGATGTGGACGGTGATGGGAACGTTGCTGACGACGCCCTGATGCAGGATGCTCAACTCCTTTAGGGCGAACTGTCCTTTGACGATGGCCTCGCCAAGGGCGCGGCCCGCGCCGATGCCTTGTTTCACACCGTCGGCCATCGCCTGGTTCATCAGCCGACCCGTTTCGTCGATCATACCGAAGCTGCCGTCGTCGAGTCCGCGTTGAACGTCTTCGCTGGTCTCGCCGATCAGCGCGAGTTCGAAATCGTGGATCGCGGCGGCGCCGTTGAAAGCAACGGCGGAAATGACGCCGCGCCGCATCAGATCGACGAGGATCGGGTTGATCCCGCACTTGATCGGATGCGCGCCCATCATGACGATGACGGGCCGCCGGTTGCGCATGGCCGAGACGGTGGCGTTGACGACGGCACGGAAATCGTTTCCGATCAGAATTCTTGGCAGCGAATTGATGAACTGCGCGAAGCTGCCGCCTGTTTTCCAGACGCGGGCGAGTTGATCGAGATGGACTTTGTTGTCGCGCTCGCGCAGCGGGTAGGTGCGGATGCGGCTGAAGTCGAGAGGTGGGAAATCCATGCTAGCGGCCGGCCGCGCTTGACGTTGTGGGTTCCGAGTGCGCTGTCCCAAAGTTCGACGCAGCCGTCGACGGCCTCGTGTTCGTCTCAGGGGTGTCCGACTCCACCTTGAACAGCACCAGCTTGGCGCTGCCGATTTTCATGTCGGACGCGACCAGCAACGGCAGCTTGCGGTTGTCGTCGCTGACCCAGAACCACATGCGCCCTTTGTTGGCTGCAACAATGCTCAGCGTGGGTTTCGGCTCGATGCGCATGGCTGCAACATCGCCCAGCGGACGGATCCAGAGTGTTTTGCGGAGGTCGGGGCGCACGTGCACGGAGTAGTTCGTGCTGCCTGCGTTGATCAGGAAATTATTCTCGATCGACGGCTTCAACTGCTGGACCCGCACGTAATACAGCGCCGAGACGACGTCCTGCACGGGTTGGTCGAGCGGCATGGCGCTCGTTTTGCCGTTGAGCAGATTGGTGGAGACAGCCTGCTTGTGATCGTAATCGTACACCGTCTCGTTGTTTCTCGCCTTCTTCCCCTCCACACGGTTTTCACGGTAGCGGCGCGTGAACAACTGATTCACATCCAGCCAGCTTTCCGTGGTGCTATCGACATGAAACAGCAATTCGGCCAGCCCGCTGGTTCTGGCTTGCGCGACGAGATGATAGCAGTCGTGCCCGTCCACCCGTTCGATGCCTTGCACCTCGAGCGAGGCTCGCCCGGCGACAAACGGCCCCCAAAAAATCTGGTAGGTCAACTTCTCACCGACGTGAAAGGGGAAGTTCTCGCCGCCATTGGCCCACGAAGAGACCGCCACGGCCAGCAACAACTCCGCGATGACAACGATCTTTTTCATGCAACAGTCTCGTCAGTATAGGAACGCGTTCCAGCCCTTTCAACGAAAAACCAGACAGTTCTATTCACTGCGTTAGACAAGGAATCGCGCCGATCCCTTCAATCCGCGCGCCCGACCCGCTCACCCTGACCCTCTCCCTTGCGTGGCAAGGGAGAGGTGACACGCCGGGGTGGAGTGACCTTGTCTCTCCTCGCCCCGCTTGCGGGGAGAAGATGAAGGTGAGGGGTCGGCCTGCGCTTCCCGGCCCCACCACGAAATCCGGGGACGAGCGCAATACTATTCTTGACGTGGTTGTGGCGTGGCAAAACCAAACAGTTAACCCATTGGAAAGACAATAGTCATGGCTAAAACAAGACTTCATCCCAGTTCGCGACGCGGATTTCGTCGCCTAGCACGACCAGTTCCAAGGGGCGGCCCTCCTAGGTCGCCACGACCTTGAGCATTACCCTTGGCGATCTGCAGGAATTGTCGGTGTATAACAAGGCGATTCACGGCGCGGTCTGGAGACTGTCGCCGAACGAGTCGTCATCCACATTGACAGCGTACCGGGTTAGCCTGACTTATTCATGAAGTTTTGCGCAACGAACTGCCCCTCACCTTGATCCCCCTCAGAGCGGGATTGATCCTCTCCCCGCAAGCGGGGCGAGGAGATTTTCCCTCTCCCTTTCCAAGGGAGAGGGTCAGGGTGAGGGTTCGAGCTGTGACAGACTGTCGAGCTTTCAAGCGCATCGTGACTAATCCGGGTTAGGCGTCTGGTCACAAGCCGAAACCTCCCACGGCCTCGGTGGGTGCTGTCAAGACGCCGATGGGCGAGTCAGACTATTCAGCCAACAGTTTTTCGACTTGGGCGGAAAGGCTGTCGTGCTCAACCGGGCGGGCGTAGCCGTTCTTGTCAACCAGCCACGTCGCGGGGATGGCGTTGACATGGAACCTAGTGCTGATGTCGTTCTCCCAGACTTTGCCGTCGAAGTATTGCGGCCAGGTCATGCCACGCTGCTTCGAGAACGTCACTAGGCTGTCCTTGTCGCGATCCAGCGAGATGCCGACGATCTCAAAGCCTTTGCCGTGAAATTTCTTGTAGGTCGCGATGACCTTGGGCACGGACACCACGCACGGGCCGCACCACGTCGCCCAGAAATCCAACAGCACCACTTTGCCGCGCAGTTTTTCCAGATCGACGGTTGAACCATCCATCGCTGTAAATCTTAGTTGCACTGGTTTCCTGCTGATCTCCAGCGAGGTCAGGTAGCCTTGAGCTTCATCGGCGACTTGAGGGTCGCTGCTCTTGGCGAGCGTCTTCATCAAAGACTCGGCCTTGGCGGGATCGGCCTTCTGGAACAAGCGCGCCTTGAGCAGCCGCAACTGTTCGTTGCGCGGGTCTTGCGGGTATTGTTTCTCAAACGCGGTGATCTCGGCTTCGACCGCCGCAACCGCGGTGGCGTTGGTGGATTGCAGTAGCGGGTCGGCGTGGAACTGCATCACGGAAAGGCTGGCTCGCGCCTTCGTCTCCGTCGAGGCATCCGCAGCAACGGCGATTTCCTTCAGGGTCTTCTCATCCGCGGCTTGATCGTATGGCCGGCCTTGCAGGTCGGCCAGCAGGTTGGCGTACTGAACTCGCGTGAGTTTGGCGTCCCAGCATCGGGCGTCAGTCGGGTATCGCTTGCAGAACTCGGCCAGCGCCGCGTCCATGTCGCCGAGGAATGTTTTAACGATCACGCGATGTTCCTCCATCGTCTTGGGCTGCTCGCTTGGCCCTTCCCGCTGCATTTTTTCGACGTGGCGCCAGAGTTCATCAGCGGTCTTGAATTGGGAGAGATCGGCCGCCAGGATTGTTGCCGCAAACCCGCTGACCGCCAGCAAAAACCCGATCGAGGCTTTCATACGATAAAGACTATACCAGAGACTCGCCCACGGCAACATCGGCGCGCGGGAGGAGGAACAGTCCCGTGCCGCAACTGGCTGCGCTGTCTGATCGGGGCTGTCGTGGATGCCTGTTTTTAGCTCTTGCGAGAGGCCTTCCCCAAGATCGTCACCGTGTTGGCTTGTGGATTGATGCTCGTGATTGTGCCGTGGGCACGCAATTCATTGGTCGGCTTGGGCGGCTTCTGCGGGTGGCCGCTTGGAGACGAGGTCTTTGGCTGTTTCGCGGTACGCGGCTGCGGGACAACAATCCGATCCGCGACGAGCACGCCGTTCTGGCTCTGGTAACGGATGTTGACCTTGTCGCCGACTTTGAGGTCGGCCAGCGTGGCCTGCTTCTTGTCGGGGGTGACGACCTTGCTGCCGTCATCGACTTTGAATGTCTGGCTGGTGAGCCCGCTCTTGGCGGCCTGTGCGACCTGCGTCGCGGACAGCGTCAGCGCGGCCATGCCAATTCCGATCATCGTGCGGAAACCAAACTTGCCCATCTTGTTCCTCCATCGTGTTGGAAGTTGCGTTTGTCGACGAAGTAAACACCGCTCGCGCGAAAAAGTTCCTTCCCAGTGCTCCAGCGTGCGGCAATTGGGTGGGTGCTAGTGGCGAGGAGGCGCGGGGAGGCGAACGGAAGCAAGGACTTAAAAAGCGTTGACGGGCATGGAGGAATGGTGTTATACGTTGCACCAGTTCAATGCAAGGAGGACGTGAGTATTTTATGAGCAATTCCAACAGGTTTCTTGTATCCAGCCTCAGCGCGCTTTGCGCAGCCGCGCTGCTGAACGGTTGCGCGACCGCCCGCAAGAACATGCAGCCCGTGAGCGAACAGCAGAAGAGCGAGTTCCTCAAGGGCATGGATGTTGTCGAGCAGCCAGCGCTCGAACCCGAGTGGGCCGATTTCGTGAAAGAGAAGTACCCGAACTGGCGGCAGCATTACTGGGTGGACCGTGGGAACTGGGGTAACCGCGGTTACATCGTCGGCAGGCCGCCCGCAGAGGCTGAGCCTGTCGTCGAGGCCCAGGTAACGCCGTTGCCGCCCGCGCCGCCGGCGATCATCGAAACCGAACCGCCGAAGGTTGAGGTTGCCGAGAAGCCGACGAAATACATCGTGAAAAAAGGGGATTCGCTCTGGAGGATTGCGGGCAAGGTGTACCACAATCCGCTGAAGTGGCCACGAATCTATCGCGCCAATAAGGACAGGATCAAGAATCCGAACCGGATCTACCCGAACCAGGTTCTGACGATTCCGCAGAATTAGCGCGCGGCGTAGGAGCGAATGCTTGCGTTGTCAACGCAGGGCAAATGAGCTATGCTTGTTGGCGGTGCGAAGGCATAGCTCCGTTTAAGTCATGGCTAGCGAGACCCTGCATTTTGACAATCCGCGCGTGGCGCAAGCCCTTTTCATTAACGAACCCAAGAATCTTCGCTTGGTCGAGGATCTGCTCGGGCTGAAGGTCAGTGCCCGCGAAAGCTGGATCAACCTCGAAGGCGATGAGGCCAATGTCGAAAAGGGCAAGATGCTGTTCACCGAACTGCAGCAGGCGATTGCGCGGGGTACTTCCATTCATCGCCGGGAGTTCAGTCAGGCCGTCAGCGCCATCAGTCGTGGGGAGCATCTTCATCTGCAGGAGCTGAACGAGGAACGCGTCGAAGTCTCCACGCGCAAACGCGCCATTGTGCCCAAGACCCTCGGGCAGAAACGTTATATCGAGGCCATCCGCAAGCACGACATCGTCATCGGCATCGGCCCCGCCGGGACGGGCAAGACCTATCTGGCCATGGCCATGGCCGTCAACGCGCTGCGGCAGGACAAAGTCGGCCGCATCATCCTGTGCCGACCCGCGGTCGAAGCAGGTGAGGCGCTCGGTTTCCTGCCCGGCACGCTGGAGGAGAAAGTCGCGCCGTACCTGCGCCCGCTCTACGACGCGCTCTACGATATGATGGAGCCTGACGAAATCCAGCGCAACATGGAACGCGGCGTCATCGAGATCGCGCCGCTGGCCTACATGCGCGGTCGCACCCTGAACAATGCGTTCGTCATTCTCGACGAAGCGCAGAACTCCACCAGCGAGCAGATGCTGATGTTTCTGACGCGTATGGGATTCGACTCCAAGGTCGTGGTCACCGGCGACATCACCCAGGTGGATTTGCCGGGCCACAAGACTTCAGGATTGATTGAAGTGCAGGATATCATCAACAACATCCCGGGGTTGGCGATCATTTACCTGGACGAACGGGATGTGGTGCGGCACGAACTCGTTCAGAAAATCATCGGCGCCTACGCGCGGTTCAAAGAAGAACGCGAACGCCGCCGCCAGGAAGCCGCCAACAGCAACGGCAGACCATCCGCCGCATGAACGTCGCCGTTCGCAACCGTCAACCCCGAAAGCTTTCGGGGCTCAAGGTTGACACTTCGCTGCTCAAACAGATCACGCGCCATGTCCTCGCCTTGGTGGATGCCACGAACGATTCTCTCAGCGTTGTTCTCGTTGACGACAAGGTGATCACCGAATTGAATGAAAAATATCACCACGTCGCCGGCCCGACGGACATCCTCAGCTTTGATTACGGCGACGCCACGGGTGAGTTGATCATCTCCGTAGAGCACGCCCAATCCCAATCAAAGCGCTTCCGCTCGACACCCGCGCGGGAACTCGCCCTCTACGTTATCCATGGCGTCCTGCATCTCCACGGCTACAACGATGTCACCCCGCGCCAACGCCTGCGGATGCGCAGAGCCGAACGCCGTCTGCTCGCCCGAATCCGCAGCCGCTTCGATCTGCGCCCCCTCCTCCGACCTGTCCATCGCCAAGGTGTTTGATATTGTAAACACTACTGTTTGATAAAGTAAACACCATCATCCGAAGCGTGTGGATTGGGTTGGGATAGGGTCAGGCGATGGCGCCCAGTAATGCTTGGAGTGGGGCGACGAGATGTGGGTTGGCTCTGAGATGCTTGATGATCTCGCGTTCGGCGGCTGTAAGGTTGAATTCTCCGCGATTGGCCAGGGCCGATTCCGGCAAGTAGCCAGCGCGCACAAGCAATCCCTCCCGGTCCTCGCCAAGCACGTCGGCCAGACGCAAGACGTCCTCCGCTACGGCGCGCCGTTTGCCTGTCTCGATTTGGGACAGAACCGCTGGGTTGATCTCCGCCCGCCGCGCGACAGAGCGAAGTGACCACTCGCGTTTGCCGTTGCGACCCTCGCGCAATCGGCAACTGCGAATATAAGCGCCGAACGATTTGCCGCTAGCTTGAAACGCGCGCACTTTGCGCCGCGGGCCGACTTTACGCGGCGCGGGGAGTGTTTTGGGCGGACGATCGTCCGAAGGGCTGACTCCGCGAATGAACTTTGACATTCTCATGATCGCATGCCCCTTCTTACTCAGTTGCGCGGTCTTTTCCGAATGTTCGATATTGTAAACACCTTGTTTCGAGATGCGACGGGAAGCGGCGTTGAGCATCGGACGCGGGAGAGAGCAAGTGGGGTTGCTTGCGCGGGCAGCGGCGACGTCGTAGGAGTTCTCCATGATTGTCTTGCGACGCAGTTCTGAACGCGGCTACGCCAACCACGGTTGGCTGGATACGTATCACACCTTTTCGTTCGCGGATTACTACGACCCTGAGCACATGGGTTTTCGCAGCCTGCGGGTGATCAACGAAGACCGTGTCGCGCCCGGTCAGGGCTTTGGGATGCACCCTCACCGCGACATGGAAATCATCACGTACGTCTTGGAAGGGGCGCTGGAGCACAAGGACAGCCTGGGAACCGGCTCAGTCATTCGGCCCGGCGACGTGCAGCGCATGAGTGCCGGCACGGGCATTACCCACAGCGAGTTCAATCACTCCAAAATCGAGCCTGTGCACCTTCTGCAAATCTGGATTCTGCCCGAGCGCAAGGGATTGAAGCCGGGTTACGAACAGAAGTTATTCCGTGGCGATGAAAAGCGTGGGCGCTTGCGGCTGATCGCAGCGCGCGACGGCCGCGACGGCGCGGTGACGGTGCATCAAGACGTGGCGTTATATGCAGCATTGCTCTCGCCAGAGGAGAAGGTTGTGCATCAATTGAACCCGAATCGCCACGCATGGCTGCAAGTTGCGCGTGGCGCGATGACGCTCAACGGCAAGAAGCTCAGCGCAGGCGACGGCGCGGCGGTCAGCGAGGGGCAATCGCTGGAGATCGAGGCGGCTGACGAGTCGGAGATTCTGTTGTTCGATCTGGCCTGAGAGATTTGGCGGGTAGCGTCCTAGTGGTAAGACACGGTTCATTTGACAGGTCGTTGGTATGGGCAGACCGCCGGGCTGCCCGCGATGCAACGACTCGGCGCGCCCGGCGGTCGCGCCCTCCCAACCCGACCACATCTCCTGACTCGCGCAAGCCAGACAACGCTAAGTAGGGTAGTCAGGGTCAGCTCTTCAGTCGTCAGTTCGACGGACACGAGCAGTCTCCAACGCCATCCGCTCGGAAGCATTGACTCTCTCGATTCCAATTGGGGCACGACCATTCGGCGGGACGCGTTGACACCTCTGCTGACGACGACTACGATGACGCGCAAATGAGCACGCTTTGGAAGAGTTTTAGAAATTCCTTTTTCGCCGGGCTGGTGGTCGTCGTTCCGGCGGCAGCCTCGGTGCTGATCGTGCTCGGTCTGTTCACCTGGATCACCAATTTCATGCTGCCGGAGTCCCTGCGGACGCAGTTCCTGACGCCGTTGTATCGGATCGGTGCTCTGATCGTGTTCGTGGTGCTCACCACGTTGGTGGGATGGGTGACGCGACTGGTGGTGGGCAAACGGATGGTCGCTCTCGGGGAGGACATGATTCGGCGCGTGCCGCTGCTGAACAAGACCTACGGCTTCATGAAGGAAATCAGCCAGACGATGCTGGCCGGTAAGCGGACGATGTTTCAGCGCGTCGTGCTGGTGCAGTTTCCCCGGCCCGGCATCTATTCGATCGGTTTCGTCACCAGCGAAACCGAAGGCGAAGCGCAGGCGAAGACCAAGGAGACCGTCATCTACGTGTTTGTGCCGACGACGCCGAATCCGACCAGCGGCTTTCTCGTGCTCGTGCCGCGTCCGCAACTCATCGATCTCGACATGACCGTGGCCGAGGGAATGAAGATGGTGATCTCGGGCGGCGCGGTCGTGCCGCCGTACACGGCCAAGACCCAGCAGCCAACGATGCCGTCGTGAAGTGACGCCGTCATGGACACCGAGCGCACGGAAGCGATTGTGTTGCGTCTTCATCCCGTGACCGAATCAAGCCTGATCGTCACGTGGTTCACGCGCGAATTCGGCAAGCTCAAGACGATGGCCAAAGGCGCGCGCCGCCCCAAAAGCCCCTTTCGCGGCAAGATCGATCTCTTCTATCACGACGAGATTCTGTTTTTGCGCAGCAAACGTAGCGACCTGCACTTGCTGCATGACTGTTTCCTGGAAAATCCCCGCCAGAAGCTGCGCGATTCTGTGGAAACATTGGCGGCGGCTTCGTACGTCAGCGAGTTGGCGGATCTTGCCACCGAGCCTGAAGACCCTCACACCAAGCTGTTCGACGCCCTGACCACAACGCTCGACGCGTTGGAAATCCAGCGGGGAAGGGCGGCGGTGATTATCTGGTTCGAACTGCAATTGCTCGCTGCGGTCGGCTGGGCGCCGAAATGGGAATCCCGCACTGCCGTTACCAGAGTTCTCGATTCACTGGCAGCCACAAGCATCGAAGGCGTGCGCCGTGTCCGCTTGAGCGAGGAACAGGTGCGCAACGCGCGGAGGCTGTTGTGGCAGTTCCTCGACGCGCAACTCGGCAGAACGCCACGGTCCCGCACGCTGCTGGTCGAGAATCTGCCTCGATAGCAGAAACGTGGGAGCGATCCCGCCCTGGCGTGGATCGCGACCGGCTTGTCCGCGAAGCCTTAGCCGGAACGATTCAGTTGATACGGGGCGACCCCTCACCTTGATCCTCTCCCCGCGATGCGGGGCGAGGAAACGGCTTCTCCAATGGTCCTCATCATTCAGTGAGTCGCCCACGGTCTCTTAAACGCTTCCCTTCTCCCCGTACGACGGGGAGAAGGTGAGGTTGAGGGGCGTTCCGTTTGAATCGTTCTGGCTTAGGGAAGGCGGATCGGGGCAGGAATGCCCCTCCCACAGGTCCAACGAAATCGACCGCCGCGAATAGGATTCGCGGCTACAATCACATCCGCCGCGGCGGCGGGCAGATGCCGTTGGGCGAATTGCGCACGAACTCGATGAACTCGCGGGCCTCGTCCGTCGCAAACGCGCCGTCCTGCGACGCCTGTTTCAGCGCCTCCGAACAGTTCATCCCAGAGAGGTAGAAGATCTTGAAGAGCTTCTTCAACTCCGCCATGGCTGCTGCGGAAATCTCCGCGCGGCGAAGGCCGACCACGTTCAATCCGTGCACCTCGTTGCGCTCCGCCGCCAATGTGAATGGCGGCACATCCATCGACACGCGGGCGTTGCCCGAAATCATCGCCAGCCGGCCAACATGCATGAACTGGTGAATCACCACGCCGCCCGAAATGAACGCCTGGTCGCCGACATGCACGTGCCCCGCCAGCAGCGCGCAGTTGCAGATGATGACGTTGTTGCCAACGACGCAGTTGTGCCCGACGTGCGACACACCCATGAGATAACAATCGTTGCCGATGACCGTGGCGCTCTCAGGCTCCGTCCCCCGGTGCACCGTGCAATACTCGCGGAAGATGTTGCGGTCGCCGATCCGCAGGTAGCTGCGGCAGTTGCGGTCGAACTTCAGGTCTTGCGGCTCGTGCCCGATGACCGCGCCCATGTGGATTTGGTTGTCCCGCCCGATTTCCGTGTAGCCAGTGATGTACGCGTTGGCCCAAACTCGCGTCCCCGCGCCAATCTTCACGTGCTCGTCGATGATCGCATTCGGCCCGATATCGACGGTCGAGTCGAGTTCCGCCTTCGGACTCACAATCGCTGTTGGATGAATGGCCATATAGTCGTGAGTGTTTGTGCCACAACCAAAGCAGAAATTCCATCACGGAAACAAGCTGCGAATGGGAATCGCAACTGGAACGGTATGCGTGCGATGCGGTCAGTGCAGGCCCAAGTCCCGCAACGCCGCGCCGGCCCCGGCGAGGTTTTCGGGTTTCATCTCGACGTAATTGCGGGAGAGGAACACGCCCGGGGCGCCGGCCTTGAAAACCGCCAGCACTTCTTGTCGGACGCTCTCGGGCGTGCAGTGGCTCGCGCCAGCCGGTACGGGCACGTCGATATCGACGCCCGGCCAGACCTGTGTTGACGTACCGGCCACGCCTTCCAGCGCCCGTTTCGTTTCGCGCAGGACATAATCGGCGGAGAACCCCGTCGAGGCCAGCTTGTCGTACGGAGCTTCCTGGTAATCGAGCACCCGGTAGAGGAACTCGAGTGTCTGGTCGGGCGGCACGTCACCGAAGACGTTGGCGTGAGTGCTGTCCACGAAACTCTTCATGCGGTTGGCGGCGGCGTTGCTGTAGGGCACCGGCCTGATGAAGTCGGAGTAGGCCGTTATCTCTGCAAAATCTTCCTCGGCCCGGTGGAACGGACTGAACGACAGATTGTGCCACGTGTGCCAGCCGACGACGACGGAAGGCTTGATCGATTTGACCTTGCGATAAACGTCGGCTTGGAACTCGTGTCGGCTCGTAACCCAGAAGTTGTCCCAGGCGAGCAATTCGGGATAGTGTAGCAGGAGCCGCCAGAAGGAAACGAAGTAGCCGTCGCGGGGACGTTTACCAGCCCGGCCATTGCGGACGAAGGTTTCCAGTTCGCCGAAACCCCGACGCGCCCGGTCGGCGTCGATCCCGATGTCTTTGGCTTTTTTCACGCAGAATTCGCAGAAACAGGTGACCCGTCCGGGGTCGGACTTTGCGCCGTTGTGATAAGCGCCGAGCGCGTTGAACAGCGCGCCCTGTCGTTCCGATCCCCACATGATGCCGTCGATCTCGTAGGAGCGGGCGTAGTCTTCGACAAGCCCGAGCAGCCAGGCGCGGTACTGGGGATTGTTGTAACACGGCCCGCCCGGATGGCCTTCGGAGCGGCGACCGTGGAAATCGACCTCGTAAAGCGGTTCCCAATGCGGGATGGCCGGGCGTTTGTTGTCTTCGATGATCCACGCGAACGTCTTGATGCCGTGTTTGTGGGCGGCGGGAATCATGCGCGCCAACACATCCACGTCGCCAAACTCCGTGCCGCGCATGTCTTCGTAAGTCAGGCCCGTGTCCTTGTAATATTCCATGTGCGGGATCGCGTAATTGCCGCCGCGGAACCCGGCTGCGGGCAATCCCGCCCGGACCGTCCCGTGGGTGTACATGAACGGGAAAATCGCACTGACGCCCGCCCGTTGCTGCATATCATCCAGCAACTTGTCGACGTCCTGCCGGGCGAATGGAGCCGGACTGGTCGCGATGGCGACCATTGCGGCCTTGCGCGCGGCCGGTGCCGGTGTTTCGGCGGCGATAACTTTTGGAAAGCGGGACAGGGCGGCGGTGACGCCGAGTGCGGCGGCGGCTTTCAAAGCTTCACGACGGGTCATGGGTTCGTCAATCATGATGGACTCCTTGTTTGAAGGATGAGCTCATTCTTCTCGCGGTGGAGACACTACCCGACAGCAGAGCAGAATCGCAAGGGTGATGACGTGTGCTGAGAGAGGAAATTGCGGAGACACCAGTTTTTCGCCGCCAACCCCACCGCAAAATGCCCGAGGAACACGCCCGCGATTCTACCGCAACGGCCCGGCACCCCAAGTTCGGCGAAGGTTTCCCAGTTCACTACTCTGAACCAACGCAATCGGATTTCACTCAGAGGTGATCGACCGGAGCATCTCGCCAATCCTTGCATCTCCCCTGTTTGAGCGTCAGGGGAGGAACGTATAGCGGGTGTCCCCGATCCATGTACCATCCCTCGTCGGTATGCCTAATTAACCCCTTTTGAACCAGAATGACGCTTAGTTGCTGATAGGTACGACACCAGTAGTTGCCTTCGCCATCGTAGATTTTTTCAACGGGGCGGATTATGAATCCATTGCGGTGCGCCCATTCTATTGCTAGCGGACGTTTCGTGTGATGAATCCTCACGACTGGATCAAATGAAAGTGGATCGGGGTCTTGAATTCTGCGATTAGATGTAGGCACTTCAACTTGCAGGCCGCACGATGGGTTCGGGCAGACAACAAGAAGACCCGCGCCTTTGCTGCTAATCAGCAGGCTTTGTGAGCACCACGGGCAGGTGAACGCAATATCCATGACTTCCTTCCCCTCACGCACTTGATATTCCGCTCTGGCGAGCCATGCCCCAGCCAGCTACGACCAATACGCTGGCTTTCATTCTTCAGCATCCTTTCTTCTTGTTCTTAAAGTTTTCGTTGATCTTTTTGAGGACTGTCTCCAAAAGTTTCTCATCCTCAGGTTCCCGCCAGTGAGATCTCCCCTCGCGATCGCTTCTGCTTTCGTCGGACGGACTCTTCTTCCAATCGTCCAGCACTGGAAAACGACCCAGCCAAGTGTATGCGTTCAGCCGTTCAAGCATTTCATTCTCCGGCTTGCTTAATGTAAGTCCGACTGCTCCTGCTAGCGCTGTCAACTTGTGGTGTGTGTGGAGAACTTGCTTGCCGTCAACAAACAGATCGACTCCACTATTCAGGATGGCCGCTTTGAGAAAGCATTCGATTGCAAAACTACGAAGCATTAACATTTGCCCTTCTGGTGGTAAGGGCGGCAGCGGCCGGGACGCATTGCCCGCCTGTCGCTCGTCAACAATTCTCCAGTAATCATCCACAGACGCTTTTAGAAGTCTGCTTGCCCTCAAAAGTTCACGACCTTTCGCTCGCCAGTATCCTGGGCTATTGCCTTCTTGGGTGTATAGAAGCCGGTAGTAAAACTCGTCAATTCTCCGAAGCTCGCGTGGTGTCGGCAACGCACTGCCTTCAGCCCACTGCAATACGGCACGTCGATCAGCACCAGTCGTGGAAGCCAGTTTCGTGACACAGGCTGCACCGAGCTTGCGGTTAAGAACCCACATGTACTTCTTCATGCGTTCAGTTGTCATGTCGCGCTCTCGCATCACCCAAACCAGCAGTATGCCGACGCGACTAGCCGACGGCAAGCACGGGGAAAACGCAGCTTGGAAGCTGTCTTGCGAACTGAGAACAGTGAACTAATACTGCGGGACGTTCGGATCGATGCGTTCGGCCCAGGCATTGATTCCCCCGGCGACGTTCTTGAGCTTGGGGTAACCTTGGCTCCGGAGGAATTTGAGGGCGCGGGAGCTGCGGCCGCCGGACTTGCAGTGGAGGACGATGAGTTTGTCCTTCGGCAGTTCCTGATACCGTTGCGGCAGATCGGGCAACGGCAGTTTCACCGAGCCGTCAATCGTGCAAATCTGGAATTCGTCGGGATTGCGCACGTCCACGAGGACGAAATCTTCCATGCGGTCGCGCATTGCTTTGACTTGTTCGACCGAAACGTCGTCGGGGCCGAGGCCGGCGTCTTCTTTTCCCACGGTTGAATCTCCTGATGTGCCGCCTTCCTCGCCGCCCCGAAAGCTTTCGGGGCAGAACTGGTTGTAATCGATCAGCTTGGTGATCGTCGGGTTCTTGCCGCAGACGGGGCAGTCCGGGTCGCGCGGAATCTTATACTCGCGGAAGCTCATGTCCATCGCGTCAAACCGCAGCAAGCGTCCCATGAGCGGTATGCCTTTGCCGATGATCAGCTTGATGGCTTCGTTGGCCTGGATGTTGCCGATGATGCCGCAGATGACGCCCAGCACGCCGCCTTCAGCGCAGCTCGGAACGAGACCCGGCGGGGGCGGCTCCGGATACCAGCAGCGGTAGCACGGTCCGCCCAGATGCGGTGCGAACACGCTGGCCATGCCTTCCCAGCGGAAAATCGAGCCGTACACGTTCGGTTTCTTGAGCATGACGCACGCGTCGTTGACGAGATAGCGCGTCGGGAAATTGTCCGTGCCGTCGATGACGATGTCGTAGTCCTTGAGGATGTCGAGCGAGTTCTCGCTGGTGAGCTTTACGGGGTGGGGGATGAAATTCAGGTTCGGATTGATCGCCTTGAGTTTTTCCTCGGCGCTCTTGAGCTTGTGTTTGCCCACGTCGCTGGTGAAATGAATGATCTGGCGCTGGAGATTGCTGAAGTCCACCGTGTCGAACTCGACCATGCCGATGGTGCCGACGCCTGCCGCGCTCAAGTAGAGGGCGAGGGGAGAACCCAATCCGCCCGCGCCGATCAGCAGGACCTTCGCGGCTTTGAGCCGCTCCTGACCTTCGACGCCGACTTCCGGCAGGATGAGGTGCCGCGAGTAGCGTGTGATCTCCTCGTTGGTGAGCTTCACGCGGTTGGTGACGACGGGTTCCATGAAATCGCGCCGTAGTCTAGTGCATTTGTGGCCGATTGCAACCGGCTCGCGGGGGAAAATGGCGTGCCGAGCCGAAGCTCGAAGCTGGGTGTGTGGCCCGCCTACGCCTGACCAGCTCGGCTTCGGCGTGGCAGCCTCCGCTCTTCGCTTAGGCTTCGAGCGAAGGCTGGTGGAGATGAGGGGATTTGAACCCCTGACCTCCTCGTTGCGAACGAGGCGCTCTCCCAACTGAGCTACATCCCCAAAAGCCGCGCTGCCCGGAAATGGAACGCTCAAACTTTAATGGCTTGACGGTTTGGCGTCAACGTTTCACTTTTTTGTGCTATAGTACGAGGCTGATAATCCGATGGACTCTGTTTCAAACAATCAAGACGCATTGCCGTTGCACGAACTGCAGATCGCTCCACAGTGGGCGAGATCCGCCGCCAAATCGTACGAGAATCACTCGGGCGAAGATCGAGAGCGAAAGAGTGAGCGGCGTGGGCGCGACCGTGACCGCCAACCGCGAAAGGAGTTTCCGCCGCAGCGGGCCGCTGGTCGTCCTCCTCGTCGCGACGATCGGCGTGGTCCTTCCGTCATGCAGCGTTCTCAACACAGACCCCAGCAACCCGTGGTTGCGGCGATCGAAGTCAGCTTCCTTCCTGAGGAAAAAGGTCTTGCCGCGATGATTGAAACGATGAAGCAGTCGCGGCGGGCCTACGCGTTATTCGACATCGTGAAACTGATTCTCAACAAGCCCGAGCGACATCTGGTCAAGCTCGCCCGCGAACCGGCGGCGGACGGCGCGCGCGGATCATTGTTTTTGGCGACGAGCAGTGGGAGTCCGTTCCTGAGTCAGGAGGAGGTGCTCCGCTTCATTTTCCGCCGGCAAGGCGACAAGGTCTTCAAAGAAACGAAGAAACCCATCGATCCACCAAAAGGCAATTTCGCCTTCGTCAATCGTTGCGGAATCACGGGCGAATGGCTTGGGCCGCCCAACTATCACGAGTACCAGTCGCGTTTGGTGCGACACCATCAGCAACGATTGCGGTACCTACCGTTTGAAGAGTTCAAGGCGCGCATCCAAACGGTGAAAGATTCGGAAGCAGTCAAGGCGTGGATCGAGTCGAGGAGCTTCGTAACCGAATATGAGTGCCTGCTCGACACCGAGTCGAAGGTGTTCTCTTCGCGCAGTGAATTGGAGAAACACATCGTTGAAAATCATCTCGACCAACTGGTGACCAGCGCGACCGAGTTGATCATCAGCGGGCCTGAGAGTCGCCAGGTGGAGCACAGCGGCATTCTGGAGGCGATTCGCCTGGCGTGGCAAGCGGAGCGCAAATTCCCGCTGAAGACGGCCAACCAACTCAGCGAGCGATTGCGAAAGGAAGGTTTCCATTTCTTCAAACACAACAAGGGCATCACTTGCATCAGCCACATCAAGCCCAAGCGGTTCGAAGCCACGGAAGGTTTGACCGAGCACATTCGGAAGCTCGTCACTTTTCTGCGGGCCAATCCCGATTGTACTCGCAAACAAGTGTTCGAGCATTTCGTGCCATCACCCGTGACGGGGGGCGCACCCGCAGCCGCTCAACCGGGGACTGCTTCGACGGAAGAAGAGCGCTTGCTGGCCGATCTGCACTGGTTGATCCAGGATGGCTACGTGGTGGAGCTTTCTGACGGGCGACTGTGGGCGCTGGATGACAAGCCAGCGCCGAAACCGGTTCCACCGGCTCCGGAAAGCAAGGAAGCTGCGGCCACCGCTGCCAACGCCGGCGGCGAGCAAGGTGCGGTTCAATCTCAGCTTGCGGGCGAAGCGTCTCCGGCACCCGCCACTCCGCCAACTTCACAGGAAGCCCAGGTTTAAGCCGTGCGTGCCGATTCGGTTTGGGATCGAAAGATCTGCTCTGAAGTCACAAGGTGCGCGCCGGCGCCGGCCATTTCGCGAAGAGCCGTTTCGCCGTCACCCGGTATTACTTCAACGGCGCGCATCGCGTCGGTCACCGCATACACAATGTAGCCGCGGTTGAGGCCATCCAGAACCGTCGCCCGCACACAGTAGTCGGTGGCGAGTCCGACAATGTAGAGCGTCGTGGCGTCGTGGCTCTTGAGCAGTTCGTCGAGGCTGCGGCCGGGTTCGTCGAAGCCGCTGAACTCAGAGTAGGAGTCGGCGTCTTGCGCAAAAGCCTTGCGGACGAAATGTGTGATCCTGGACTTGTCGAGTGCGGGATGCAATTCCGCGCCCCGCGTGCCCCGGACGCAGTGCGGCGGCCATGGCCCGCCCTGCGCTTTGAAAGAGCAATGGTCAACCGGATGCCAGTCTTGGGTGGCCAGAATCCAGTGGAACAGCGGGATCAGCCGATTGACCACGGGCACAATCTTGTCGCCCTCGCGGACGGCGAGCGCACCACCCGGGCAGAAATCGTTCTGAATATCGACCAGAATCAAAGCCGTATCGTTGCCCAAAGCTTTCATGACCGAGCTTCCTCTTCCTGTTCACGATGCGCTGTGATTTCGGCGCAAAGAGCCGCGCGAGCCTTCTGCAGTTGCTCGCTGAACTCCACCGGATAATGTGCCTCGGAATCCAGCGCGAGCAAGGCGGAAGGCAACCGTTTCCGTTCCTCTGTCGCTCGCCGGCGGGCCTCCTTTAGCCGCGAGAGAGCCGTGCCGCCCAAGGCGGATCGTCCTTTGACCATCACCGCCTCGAGGAGCGGTCTCGATGCTCCGCGCGGCGCGTCCTCATCGGCACGCGTGATCAGGTCGCTCTGGTAGTAGCCATCGCGGTCGATGAACCGCCAGACTTGTTTGGCCTGCGGGTACGTGGCCTTGTCTGGGCTCAGTTTCATGCGGCTTCTGATTTTGCCACCCACGGATTCACTCACGAGCTTGTAAACTCCTCCGAGGGCGGGAGCGTCGTAAGACGTTGCCAACTCGGTTCCCACCCCGTAGACATCAATCGGTGCGTCGTTGGCGATGAGTCCAGCGATGCGGTGCTCGTTGAGATCACCACTGGCGAAAATCTTTGTCTTGCTCATGCCGGCGTCGTCGAGAATCCGGCGGACTTGGCGGCTCAGTCCCAGAAGATCACCGCTGTCGAGCCGCACGGCAGGAACGTTTCGGCCGAATTTGCGTGCCAGCGTTTTGACGGCTGCGATGGTGTCATAGGTGTCCGTCAGGACGGTTGCGGTTTCGGGAAACACTTTCAGAAAAGCTTCGAAAGCGTCCTCTTCATTCTCAAACGCCATGACGAATGAGTGGGCGAGTGTGCCGAAAATCGGGATGCCGAAACGGTAGCCGGCTTCCACGTTCGACGTGCCGGCGCACCCGCCAATGTACGCGGCTCGCGCTGCCAAAAGGCCCGCTTGCGGTCCATGCGCCCGCCGTGTGCCGAATTCGATGACGTTGTGGCCTCGCGCCGCCGTTACGACCCGTGCCGCTTTGCTCGCGATCAGCGTCTGAAAATTGACGGTCGAAAGCAAAAAGGTCTCGACGATTTGTGCCTGGATGATCGGCGCGGTCACGCGGAGCAACGGTTCCATCACGAACGCTGCCGTGCCCTCGGGCATGGCCCAAACGTCGCCCGCGAAACGCAACTCGGCCAGGTAGTCGAAGAATTCTGCACTTACGTGCTTGAACACCGGTTGTTGGCGCAGGAATTCGATTTCGCTGCTGCTGAATCGCAGATTGGCAAGGTAGTCCAGCGCCTGTTCGAGTCCCGCAGCGATGAGATACGAGCGGTGAGGCGGGAGCGAACGGACAAAGAGTTCGAAAACTGCGGGCTGATGAAGACCGTTCTCGAAGTAGGCGGCCGCCATCGTCAGTTCGTAGAGATCGGTTGACAAAGTCAGAACCTGCTCACTCATGGTGTCACTGAACCACTTTCACTCGCACTATAAACTCACCCTCTTTCCAGCGTCAACGCGGCGGATGGCCTTTGGCCCGATGCCATCCCTGGCATATCGGCTGCTAATCTGTAAAGTACCATGAAAGCACACGTTTCGAGATCGCGCGGTCGCAACGCTCCCACCTTGGCCGAACTGATCGCCACAGTCTCCAAGCTGACTGCCAATGAACGGCTGAGCGCCTTGATTGTGGCTGATATGATCAACAGTCGCCAGGTCCGCCTCGGCGGCAGTTTTCGCGGTCGCCGGGTAATCGTCGCGTAATCGACGAGCTACAAAAAAGACCATACTTTCGCGCTCATTTTTGTCATATGTGACAAAAATGAGCGCACGTTTTTGTTTTGGGAGTATGTAGCTGACGCAAACCGGGCGTCAAGCAGGCCGTGGCCGGATTTGAAACGCGGCGCAGGCGTACCGGCAGACGTACCGGCGGCTTCCACCGACGGTGGTCGCGCTTGAAATCTACAACAAGCCACGGATCGAGTACCGGGACGAATCGTTCGTCATCTTGCTTATCAATGCTTGGGAACTGATCTTGAAGGCGTTGGTGTCGAAAAATGGCGGCTCAATCTTCTACCGGAAGAAACACCACGAGCCGTACAGGACACTTTCGTGGAGTGACGCGCTTTCTAAAGCCGAACGTTTCTTCCCGACAGCAATCGCGCCGCTACCTGTCCGGAGAAACCTCGAACTTCTGAGCGCCTACCGCGACAACGCGGTTCACTTCTATAATCAGAAGGGATTCGGAGTGGTCATCTATGCCCTTGCCCAGACGAGCATCGTCAACTTCCGCGACCTTTTGAGCGAACCCTTCCACATGGACTTGGCAGAATATATCAACTGGTCGCTTCTGCCGTTGGGTATATCGCCGCCCGTTGATCCCGTGGAATACATCGCCGGCAAAACGGCGTCGGCAAAGCAGCCAACCCCGGCTGTCCGTCAATTTCTTCTCACTTTGGCGTCCGCCGCTGACGAAGTGAAAAAGGCAGGCGTTGACACCGGCAGGTTGTTGACGATCTTCAACGTCAAACTGGAGTCCACAAAGAAAATCCAGAAGGCTGACGTTCTTGTGGGCGTGGAAAAGCAAGCAGCCGTTGCCGGACCGCTGGCAATTGTCCGCACCGTTGACCCGAATGTCAGCCATCCTCTTCGGCAGAAGGAAGTCGTTGCCACCATACCGGACATTCACGGGATGAAATTCACTCCGCATGTCTTTCAAGCCATCGTCTGGAAATACAAACTGAAGGAAGACACAGTTTATTGCTGGCGAGCTACCGAAGGGGTTCTGACGAAATACTCTCGCGACATCGTGCCCCGGATTCGCCAATTGAGTAAGAGTGATGTCGAAAGTGCGCTGCTAGATTACCGTGCTCATTGTCGCAACAAAGGGAAGGCGTCTGCCTGAATCCTCCTCGCATTTATACGCTTCTCGAAGTCGAAATCGAAACCGGTCGCTTGCATCAAGTGCGAGTCCACCTCCAAGCCATCGGCTGTCCGCTGGTGGGCGATGCCGACTACGGCGGCGCGCCGTTATTCCTCTCGCAGGTCAAACGCGACTACAAAACGAAATCTGGACAGGAAGAAGGACCTTTGCTCGCGCGCCCGGCGCTCCACGCCAAGCGCCTTACCATTGCGCAACCGACCGCCGGTCTGACTGTCACGATTAGCGCACCGTGACCGAAGGATCTTGCGGTTGCGGTGAAGAGCGTGCGCAGATTCGCTGCGCGCCAGCTACGACACAGTTGATTTGACAGGTGATGGTAGGGGCAGACCGCCGGGCTGCCCTTACGCCCTACGATGGCGCGCCCGGCGGTCGCGCCCTACCACGCTCAGCAAATGAGATGTGCCAAAGCACTGGTGCTTTTGTTTCGGGGAGTGGGTGCGCGGCTTGGAGCGCGGCGTCACCGTGCGGCTGCACTCTCGTCGGGCGCAAGGATTGCCAGTCTCTGACATGTCACGTACAGCAGCAGGCTCGGTCGCCTGATTTGCGCGGCGAGCGTGCACAGGCGCATCGCGTCCTTCGGTCGGCCCACTTGCGCGCAAGCCTCCGCCATGTGGGCGATGACGCCAGAAAGAAGCTGTGGCTCCAGCGTCGACTCCAGATCTGCCAACGGGGCATTTTCCAGAGCATTCTGCCCCCACTGCAGACAGGCTTGGTCGTCGCGGCGGTCCCACGCCAACTCGGCCAGGAGCAATTGGTCGGCACGTCGATTGGGCTGGTCGGTTTCCAGCAGGCGCTGCAGCACGGCCTCCAGTTCGCTGGTCGGAGGCAGATAGAACACGGATCGCTGGGCGAGGTAGGTGCGCAACAGTTGGACACAGTACGAGCGGAGCGGACGGGGATCGTGTTCGGCTTCCTTCCAGAGCGCGTCCCGAATGCGAGCAAGCCCCTGAATCGGCGGCTCAAAAGCCAGTCCGTTCTCGGACAGGACGGCCATCAACTGGAGTGGCTGTGGATCATCCGGCCGGTCGTGCTGCCAACGGTACAGCAGCGAGCGGAACAGGGTCGGTTCAGGTAAACCGAAAGAGGAATACCGTGTGCGAAACGCTTCGAAGTCAGCCACTGCGAGCAAGTGATTCTGGAGGTAACGGGCCAACAGAGTCGTGCAGCGTGGTGAGAGCCGCTCGTCGGCTGTCTTCCACCGTTGCGCGAAGCTTCGGACGAAAAACGCGCGCTCAGCGGCATACTCGAGCACAGGGTCGACATCGGTGTGCAGTGGTGCGCTTGGCGTCGGCACGAAGCGGGTGTTTTCCTGCGAGATTGCCTCCAGAGCGAGTAGGACGGCCGGCGTGGTCAGCTCGATCGGTCTCAGACTCTGCTGTACAGTCGCCTTGCCCAGTCTGGCTTCGAGGGCGTTCAAATCGACCATCCATGGCCTGGCCGCGCCGACCAGTATGATGTCGCCCCGCGCGGGCTCCCAAACGGTCGCATACGGGAAGACCGAAACGAAGGTGGCCAGGACCGTGTCAAGCATCTGGTCGTTGGCCTCATAATAATGGATCCACTGCACCATCAGCCCGTCGGGTTCCAGACGGTCGCGGCAGTTCCCGTAGAACTCAGCGGTGAAAACGCCCGCCACACCCGCCAACCACGGGTTGGACGGCTCATTGACGATCACGTCGTAACGATGGGGAGTGATTTGCAGATAGGTCTTTGCATCTTCGAGGTGCACGTGCAAACGGGGATCGTCCAGCACACGACCGTTGCGGTCTTGAAACAAACGTGCCGCGCGCGTCACCTCGGGTGAGATTTCCACGACATCAATTTGCCGGATGCTGGGATGGGCGGCCACGGCCCCGCAGGTCATGCCACTTCCCAGACCGATCACCAGCGCGCGTTCGGACTGAGGCCGCAGCAGCATGGGGAGATGACCGACGAGTAGTTGGGTGCCAACATCTCGGGTCGTCGTGGCATCGATCTTGCCGTTGATCCTCAGCTTGAGCTGTCGGACGCCCGCTTCGTCGGTAAAGCTGTTGACGGTCACCGTGGCGTCCGCGCCGTCGCTGTGAAACTCCAACCGGTTGTGGTCCGCCAGCATCCGATACTCGGCGAGACTGGTTGGCTGCTGTGGTTCCCGCCACAGTCCCAACGTCAACGCGCGCGGCCATCGCTCGAACCAAATACCCGCAGCCCACACCAAGCCCGCCCCTAGCGCCACCGCGAGCATGGCAAACGCGGAGCGCGGCAACCGCCGTTTGCGCTGGAGCACGACGCAACCCACCAGCGCGTTCGCCGCAACCCCCACCGCGAACGTTCGTGCCAGTCCCAACCGTGGCATGAGCCACAGACCAGTGACGGCCGCGCCGAGCACCGTGCCAAGCGTGTTGACGGCAAACACGCGCCCAACGGCTCGCCCCGTCTCCGCCAATTCCGCCGTGGCGATGCGGCTGACCAGAGGCAACGTCATGCCCAGGCAAAGCGTCGGCACGAACATTACCCCAAAGCAGATCAACGCCTGAAACAACTCGTAGAGCGGATACGCCTCCTCCCGGCGCGCCAGGAGTCCCGCCAACGTCATGAACGCGTACGGTAAGAACTCATACAGAAACATCGACGCCAGCAGTGTTACCGCCAACGCCAGTTCCGCCCATGCGAACGCATCGAGCGTCCGCCGCAGGCCCTTCCACCGCGAAATCAACCACGCGCCTGCGGCCAGCCCTGCGATGAACGTCATCAGCATAAGCGAGAACGCATGCGTGCTCGAACCCAGCGCCAGCGCCAGCAGCCGCGTCCACGCCACCTCGTACAGCATTGCCACAAACCCCGAGACGCCGATGCCGACGATCGCCAACCGCAAATCACTGGGCGAAATCGGTTCCTCGACGACCTCGTGCGCAGGTGCGTCAGCTTGCTGCGTCGGGACCTGGCGCAACCGCGCGCTCAACACCAGCGCGGCAAGCCCCGCGATGAGGTTGATCCCCGCTGCTTCCCGCAACGTGATCGGCAGACCCAGCGTCGGGATCCACCAGAAATCCGCCACCACACAGCCAACGGCTGCACCCGCGCTATTGATCGCGTACAGGGTTGCCACCCGCCGGCGCAGTTCCGACAACGTGCTCGTCACGAACTTCGCGAGTGCTGGCAACGTGCCTCCCATCAACACCGTCGGCAAGAGCACTGTCAGCAGGCTGAACGCAAACTTGAGTGCGAGCATCGCGCCGCCCTCGGGTTGCCAACTACGGGCCACGCTGACGAACGCGCGATGGCACAACGAATAGTGCCACGGGAAGATGAGCGCGTAGACCGCGATGCCGATCTCCAGCCACGCGTACAACGCCAGCGGCTTGCCGACCCGATCGGCCAAGCGTCCCAGCCAGGCATTACCGAGCGCCAGCCCGCCCATGAACGCGACCAATACGGCGACGACCGCATAACTCGTGTGTCCTAGGAATAGAGCCAGATACCGCGCCCAGACGATCTCGTAGACGAGTCCTGCCAGGCCGGATGCAAAGAAACAGGCCAGCACCAGCCCTCTGGCCCATCGGGTAAGTCGCCTCATGCGCGCGGATGATAGCGATCACACCATGGCCCCGCAAGGCCTTTGGCTGGCTTCGCGCCGCTGTTGGCGTATCTGGACACTACCACCGACATCGTCCATAACCGATAGGGTGGTTGTAGCTGCGAGCCTGCTCGCGGCCTTTGTGATGACCAATGAGGTACGACTTGCCGCGAGCAGGCTCGCGGCTACAAACCGAAAGCGGGAGAGAAGGAGCACCCGCTGCTGACTCGTGTCCGCAATAGCTGCAATCCAGCCGCTTCAGAGCGCCTAACAAAACCTGTAGTCGCAGCCCCGAACGGGTTCGGGGTGAACCTTTATGCCTGCGTTTTACGCACCCATAAGCCGAGTCGGACGAGACGCCGCAGTCGTATGCGGCAACGGTGCGGCTACCATGCAGGATGAGTCTTGTTAGTGGCTCTAATTATCCGTCAACACCCGCGATCATCTCACAGCGGCGGTTTCTCCGCTTCGGCGCGGCGGCGTTGTTCGTCTAGGTAACGGTTCAACGCGTTCAGGTAGGCGAGCGCGCTGGCTTCGATGATGTCGGTGCTGCTGGCTTTGCCGGTGACGATCTTGCCCCCACCCCCGGCGGGCGAGACGCCCGCGCTACTATCGAACGCGACACGGACACTGACTTCGCCGATGGCGTCCTTGCCGCGTGTGACGCTTTTGACGGCGTAGTCCACAAGACTGCCCTTGAGCCCGGTGATGCGGTCGACGGTCTTGAGCATCGCGTCGATTGGGCCGTCGCCCGTGCCGGCATCGGCGACAGGCTCGCGTTTCCCGGCGCGGATCAATCGGACGCTGGCAGTCGGAATCCCGCCAGTCATGACGCTGAGGTAATCCAATTTCCACACTTGCGGCACCTCGGTGAACTGGCCTTCGACGAGTGCGCGCACGTCTTCGTCGTAAACCGCCTTTTTCTTGTCGGCGAGCGCCTTGATCTGTTCGGTGATGTGGCGGATCTCCTCCTCGGAGAGTTTGTAGCCCATCTCTTCGAGTTTCTTGGCGACAGCATGATGTCCCATGTGTTTGCCCCAGGTGAGTTCGCTGGCGCGCCCCACGTCTTCGGCGCGCATGATCTCGTAGGTCTCACGGTGGGCGATAACGCCGTGCTGGTGGATGCCCGCCTCGTGAGCGAACGCGTTTTCGCCGACGATGGCCTTGTTGCGCTGCACCACCATGCCAGTGAGGTGCGACACGAGGCGGCTGGCCGGATAGAGTTGATGGGTGTCAACGCCGGTAACAAGCCCATTCAGGACATGGGGGCGCATCTTCAATGCCATGACCACCTCTTCAAGCGACGTATTGCCAGCCCGCTCGCCGAGGCCGTTGATGGCGCATTCGATTTGCCGGGCCCCAGCCTTCACCGCAGCCAGCGAGTTCGCAACAGCGAGGCCGAGATCATTGTGGCAGTGAACTGAGAAAATCACTCCGGGCACTTTCACTTGCTCAACGAGAAACGTGATCAACCCGGCGAATTCGTCTGGAATTGCGTAGCCGACGGTGTCGGGAATGTTCAGTGTAGTCGCACCGGCCTCGGCGCAAGCCGTGTACAACTCGACGAGGTAGTTCCGGTCGGCGCGCGTCGTGTCTTGAGCAGAGTACTCGACATCGCTCGTGAACTGGCGCGCCAACTTCACTGCCTCGACGGATCGCTCGACGTTTTGTTCGCGCGTCATCTTTAGCATGTTGTGAAGATGGATGTCGCTACCGGAACTGAACGTGTGGATTCTGCGCTTCTTTGCCGGTTCCAGCGCTTCACCCGCGCGTACGATGTCCTTCTCGACGGTGCGGGCTAGGGCTGCAATGCACGGGCCTTGAATCTCTTCTGCGATGGCCTTAACGGCCTCAAAATCTCCGTCGCTGGCGATGGGGAAACCGGCCTCGATGATGTCCACCCTTAACCGCGCAAGCTGGCGCGCCACCTCGAGTTTCTCGCGCGTGTTCATGGACGCACCGGGGCATTGCTCGCCATCGCGTAACGTCGTGTCAAAGATCAAGATTTGTTCGCTCATGTTGTCCTTTGGATTCTACCACCGACAAACGTCAGGGAAATAAAAAACCCACCCGGACGTTCGCGTCGGGGTGGGTTGTGATTTCCTGGTGCAGACCTCAACCCGCCGTCTCCGACGCGAGTCGGAGCGCCAGCAAAGCCAGCAGCAGGTTAAGGTTGCAATTCATTCTGACACACACATAGCAGGTATCTGGTCGTTCGTCAACACCGGATTGATAATGCCCCGGCTCACCAGCGCATCTCGACAACCACCACCGTGGGAGCGGCGTCCCGCCGCGATTTTGGCGGTGCAAGCCTGTCCGGTCGCGGCGGGGACGCCGCTCCCACAACCTTGCATGATCCAGTCTGGTGGTAGTAACAAGATGCGCGGCCGGTTCACCGCACCGCCACAGCCTTGAAGAAGGTGTAGCAGAACGTGCCGTCAGGACGGTCGGCGACCTGATTGAGGTCGCGGATGCCAGTTCGCCAGGTTTTCTCGTCCACAAAACCTAGTTCCAACGCTTGCGTCTTCACGCCCTCGACCATTGCGATGATGGTTTTGCGCACGAAACCGTCCACCAGCGCGGGATTGCTGCGGTCGCAATACACCATCCGCGGTGACACGCGGACATCGCGGAATCCCGCCCGTTCGAGCAGCGGAAACAGCCGTCGTCCGATGAGTGAGTCGGCGCCCAGTCGCGCCTGTACCCGGATCAAACAGCTCCAAGCCGCAAGCGACGCTGCAGTCTCAGGATGAAAATAACACGAGCCGTGGTCGCCCTCGATCACCGTAATCGAGCCGCAGGGTTTGAGCACGGTGCCGAGCGCCCGTAGTGCGGCGACGGGATCCGGCAAGTGTTCGAGCAGGTGACAAACGAACACATGGTCAAACGTCGCGGCAGCAAACGGCAGAGCAAGGATGCTGGCCTGCTGGAAGGTCACGTTGGTCAGCCCATGCTGAGTCGCCATCGCCTGCGCTTTGGCCAGTGATTCGGCAGAGATGTCCACTCCAACAAACCGGGCGTCTGGACTACGCGTAGCGAGCGTGACCGTCTTCGCGCCGACACCGCAGCCAGCTTCCAACACGAGGCTGCCGGGAGGGTACGTCGTGTCGCCGAGCAACAGCTCCCGAAGTGTGCCTGCTTGATCGTAAAGGCGTTCCGCCTCGCGCTCCGAGTATCCGTGGACGTAGCGATGCATGGTGATGGCGTGGCTTCTTCTTATCAGAACCTGTTTCGCGCCGACAGGATAGCAAGGGGCGGGGAGCGACCGCAAGCGAGGACATCCTCCAACGAGCCAAGTGCGGCTCCCACAACAAACATAGTTGCTCGACGTGGCTCAACACGCGGCTTACAGGCCGTTGAGTTTACGTTTTTGCATCGAAGGTGGCCTATTTCATGAGCGCCAATAACATCAAATGGCGCAAGCCGGTCCGAGTGTGCGGGAGCGAAACGGCGGCACGCAGTAGTGTGCCCTACGCCTTCCGGCCACCGTTTCCTGCGCAGGATTTCGACGGTCGCAGACCGCCGCTACAGAACAACCTCCCTACGCTTTGCGGCCGGCCACGCCTTTGGTGATGGATTTGAATTTGTCCTTGGGACGGAGCGCGCGGACGGCGGCGCCGCGTGGGGCGAGGAGCAACCTTGGACGTCAATGGCAGGGAATTTGTTTTCGAAACGGCGGGCGGCTATGGTAATACTGCGGCATGACAACGCGACGGGCAACGTTGGCGGAGCGCATGGGCACGACCGTGCATGTCTCGCCGTTGCGCTTCAAGCTGGAGGCGCTGCGACGGCGCTGCCCGCTGCCGGACGGCGGCGAACTGGAGGACTGGTTGGTGGAGACGGCCAATGCGCGTGGGGCGCGAATCGTGGTGCGGCCTGAGCCGGCCAGAGGTTTTCAGCCGCCGCCGCCAGCGCAATTGTCGAACGAGGAATTGGTGGTGGGCATTTGTCAGTGGCAATGCCTGGATCGCCCCCAGATGTTGCGCTTGGCGGCCCAACTGATTTCCCGCAAAGCGGTGGATGTGCGGCGACTTTGCCTCGTGGCACGGCGGGAACGAGTGGGGCGCGTGCTGGCGGAACTGGCGCGCCAAGCGTTGCGGGTCGAGCCGGAGCATGCACTCTGGCGCGCGATTCGCTACGCCTTTGCCAACGAACGACCGCTGCCGGATTCTTTGTTGCACTGGACGCGCCTCGCGCAACCGGTCATGCCCAAAGGCCGCGGCAATCCAGCAGGCTGGAAACTGGCCGCATGAACAACGCCACGCAGATTCTGGCGGCCATTGACGCGCGGCTGAACGCGCCGGTCGAACTGACGCTGTACGGACGGGCGGCGCTGGCGCTGGGATTTGCGCAGCCACCGGCGGAGTTCGCGCTGAGTCGCGATGTGGACGCTGTGCTGTGGCTGGGGCAGGCCGAGGAGTTGAAACAGCACACCAACTTCTGGGAAGCCATCGAGCAGGTGAACGAGGAACTGGCCGACCAAGAATTGTACATCAGCCATTTGTTTACAGAGGATCAAGTGATCCTGCGGCCCGACTGGCGCACACAACGTGTTCCGCTGAACGGTCCATGGCGACGGTTGACGGTGTTCCGGCTGGGGAACGTTGATCTGCTGTTAAGCAAGTTGATGCGGGACGATCCGATTGACCGCGCCGATGCGCTGTTCATCGTACGCGCGGCGAGGTTGACCCAGTCGCAAGTCGGACAGGCCATCCGCGAGGCGCGGGTGCCCGACCTGTCAGAAATCCGCGAACAATTCGCGTTGGCTTGTCCGAAACTGCTCGCCGCGCTTTGAATCCCGGAAGTGGAAAGCCACGCTCCGTCGTGGCCGCTTGGGGATGCGATGAGGCAGCGACGGCGGTCGGCACGGAGGCCGACCCTCCAAACGACAACTCGTACGAAGGCAAGAACCGGCTGTCCGTGAGGTGTGGACAGCCGGTTCGAGCGTGCGAGAGCGAAACGGCGGCACGCAGTAGCGTGCCCTACGAAGTCACGCCTTCCGGCCGGCCACGCCTCTGGTGCCTTTGGTGATGGCTTTGGCTTTTTCCTTCGGACGAAGAGCGCGGACGGCGGCACCGGCACGCCACATTTCCGAATCGCGGATGGCGGCCAGTTCTTTCGCCAGTCTCTGCTGATAATCCTTGCCGCTGCAGGCCGAGATGACCCGGGCGGTTTCCTTGCCGGACTTCACCGACTTGTAGAGCTGGTTGAAAAGCGGCAACACGGCTTTGCGGAACCGCGATTTCCAGTCCAGCGCACCGCGCTGCGCCGTAGCGGAACAGTTGGAGTACATCCAGTCCATGCCGTTCTCGTCCACGAGCCGGATCAGGCTCTGGGTCAGTTCCTCGACTGTTTCGTTGAACGCTTCGCTCGGTGAATGACCGTGCTTGCGGAGCGTATCGTACTGCGCTTCCATCACCCCGGCCAGGCAACCCATCAGCACGCCGCGTTCGCCGGTCAGGTCGCTATAAACTTCCTGCTGGAACGTCGTGGGGAACAGGTAGCCCGAGCCGATGCCGATGCCGACGGCGAGGCAGCGTTCCTCGGCGCGGCCGGTGTAATCCTGACCGACCGCGTAGCTGGAATTGATGCCTGCACCGGAGAGGAAGTTGCGTCGGACCGATGTGCCCGAACCTTTCGGCGCGACCATGATCACGTCCACGTTCCCCGGCGGAATGACTCCGGTCTGGTTTTTGTACACAATGGAGAACCCGTGCGAGAAATACAACGCGTCGCTGGCTTTGAGGTGCTTCTTGACCGATGGCCAAATCACGCGCTGAGCGGCATCCGACACGAGCATCTGGATGATCGTGCCCTTCTTCACGGCGGTCTCGATGTCGAACAGGTTCTTGCCGGGCACCCAACCGTCCCTGACCGCCCGGTCCCAATCGCGCTTGAACTCCGGCGCCTGACCGATGATCACGTTGAGGCCGTTGTCCTTCATGTTGAGGGACTGGGCCGGGCCTTGGACGCCGTAACCGATGACGGCGATGGCCTCGTTCTTCAGGATCCGGCGCGCTTTCGCCAGAGGGAATTCCTTGCGCGTGACGACTCGTTCTTTGACGCCGCCAAAATTAATGATAGCCATGTTGTGTTCTCCTTCTTTCGATTGAAACCGGCGGATAGACCTAGCGTTGGATGACCCGAACGTCAAGCACGGAGCCCGAATCACTCACGACCATCACCCCAACCCTCTCCCTTGGAAAGGGAGAAGGGAAGTCTCCTCTCCCCGCTGGCGGGGAGAGGATCAAGGTGAGGGGCCGTTGAAATGCGATACGGTTCATGAACAAATCAGGCTGGCCGAGCGTTGATCCTTCACTGCGCTCAGGATGGCAATACCTCGCTATTTGCGAGGCATCGCCACTTTTCCCGTTCGGGTGATGTCGCGGATGCCGAACGGCTCCATCAAATCCAGAAACGCGCTGATCTTGGATTCATTGCCGGTGATCTCGACAGTGAGCGCCTTGTGCGCGACATCGACGATCTTGGCCCTGAAAATATCGCAAATCTGCATCACCTCGGGCCGCGTCTTGTTGTCAACGCCGATTTTGACCAGCACCAACTCGCGGTCAACGTATTCGCCCTCTTGGAAATCCTGCACCTTGATCACGTCCACGAGTTTGTTGAGCTGCTTGGTGATCTGCTCCAGCACGGCGTCGTCGCCCTTGACCACGACGGTCATGCGCGACGTCGTGGGGTCCTGCGTCGGGGCGACGTTCAACGTGTCGATGTTGAAGCCGCGCCCGCTGAACAGACCCGCGATGCGCGCCAGCACGCCGAATTTGTTCTCCACCAGGACTGACAGAGTATGTCTCATAAGGTGGCACGCTTATACGGCATTCCCCGCCGCCAATCAACCTCATTTGCGCGCTGCTTTGGCAGCGGCGTAGGCATTGATGCGCTACGGTGCGGCTACTTCCTCCGGTTCTTCGACCTCGATGTCTAGGGGTTCAAGCTCCAGTTGCCGCTTGATCCATGCTTCCCGCATTGCAGGATTCTCCCTGATTGCCTTCTCAATCGCGAGGCTCTCACGGTATTGGGCCGCCTCAGCCGTCATCGTCCATTGGGGAGTGATCCCGAGCTTTTCGGCTTCTTCTTGAATGTGCTTGAGGTCAACGCGGAAAAATTCTCTGCGGCGATTGACTTTGTTCACCTGCATCATGACGAAATGTTTGTGGAGTCGGCTTTCGAGCGCTGGAGCGTCTTCGCTGAAGATCAACGCATGCACATCGAATTCGAAAGGAACACTGGAGTCACCAAGTTCCCGGACTCTGTCCATCGGCTCGAGTCTCCTAGTCAGCCCAATCTTGTATACGTTTTCTCCGAACGAGCCGATGTTCGAGATGATGTAAACGTGGCCTCGCTTATGCGTTCAGCCGGTCGGTCGCAAGGCTCTCGTGACGGTACGTGCGCTGCGGCGCGATCGGAGGCGGGGACGAGCGGATGGCGTCCCAGTCCCACACATTGCCGTGCTCCTTGTGGACCGACAAAAGCAATTCCAACCGGTTCTCGTAGGTATCTACCTCCAGGTGCGCCTGTTCGAGAGCCGACAGTTTGGCCTGTTCCTTGGCAAGTCGTTGCAATTCGCGCTGGCGCCGTTTGGCCTCACGCTGCTGCCGCCGCTCCGCAGCCTCCATTGCCCGCATTGTTGCCTGCCAACTCATCGGAAAGCCATCGCAATCGCAGATTCGGTTGTCACCGCTTGTCCTTCGAGCTGTGGCTCAGGAAAACGTTGTATTTGAACTCGTCTGGCACGGCTTCGCTCACCTTTCTGTCACCGGCGTCGAGATTATGCCAAATCCATCGTCCGCTGCAAGAAGGCAATGGCGGGCGGAGGGGATTGCCACGACTCATTTTCATAAACGCCTGTAGGCCGCCTCCCTGCCCCGAAAGGATGCCACGTTCTACGTAGCTTTCGGGGTGAACGAGGCGGCGCGTCGTCGGTTTTCCCGTGGGGGGTTCGCCGACTCATAGAGTCGGCCTACAACAAGCCCGCTCGGCGCGGGTCTCCGAGAAAGCTGACTAAACTTTCGCCTGCTCCAGCAGGCGCGCCAGAACCGTGAAATCATCTTCGCCCCAGCCGCGTTGCAGACCTTCCTCGTAAATGCGCATTACGCTCCGTGTTTGCGGCAACTCCAGGTCGCCGGCCGTCTCCAAGGCCAGCCGCAGATCCTTAGCCATGTGCTTGAGCGAGAATTGCGGGGAGAAGTCCTTGGTGCGCAGTTTGGATTCCTTCAGCACGGCCAGACCGGAATTGGATGCGTTGAGTTTGAGCGCCTCGAAATACTTGTCGTCGGAAATACCGGCGGCGCGCGCGAACGTGAGGCTTTCGCTCAGCGCCTGACCGACGAGCGCGATGTTGATGTTCATCGCCAGTTTCAGCGCGGACGCCCTGCCCAGCGTGCCGGTGTGCAGAATGGAACTCGCCAGGCGTTCCAGAACAGGACGAACTTTCTTCAGCACTTTTTCGTCGCCCCCGATGTAGAAAACGGTCTTGCGTTGTTCGGCGGCGGGTTTGCTCCCTGTGAACGGCGCTTCGAGAAACGCGGCGCCGGTCTTTTGCACTTGGCGCGCAAAATCCAGCGTGGCCTTCGGCGAGATCGTGCTGGATTGGATCACCACCTGGCCCGCGTGCAGCACCGGCAAAATCTGGTCGAGAACGTTTTGCACCGCCGGCGGATCGGCCACGACGATGAAGATGATTTCCGCGTCCTTGGCCACCGCGCTGGCGTCGGCCGCGTACCATGACAGTTGCTTGCGGGTGCGGTTCCAGCCACGAACGTCGTGCCCGTCCTTCCGCAAGTTCTCGCCCCAGATGCTTCCGATGATGCCCAATCCAAAAACGCTGATTTTCACGGCTCGTTTCCTTTCTGTCTTGTCCGGCCTCGAACGCTAGCACAGACCTACGCGGAAACAAACAGCGCGGGTCGGGATTGCCCCTCACCTTGATCCTCTCCCCGCAAGCGGGGAGAGGAAATCCCCTCTCCCTTGTCGGTCATAGGGAGAGGGTCAGGGTGAGGGTTCCGCCCATCAGTTATGGTGGTGCCTCGTCGCTTGCTTCTTGCCACGGCGTTCGCGCTTCGGCTATGGTTGGTTCCGTCATGGCTACAACGATTTTGGTCGGCGCCCAGTGGGGCGATGAGGGCAAGGGGAAAGTCATCGACGTGTTGACCGAGCAGGCCGACGTGGTGGTGCGTTACCAGGGGGGCAACAATGCCGGTCATACCGTTGAAGTCGGTGCGCAAAAGTATGTGCTGCACCTCGTGCCGTCGGGTATCCTTTATCCGGGCAAGGTCAACGTTGTCGGCAACGGCGTGGTCGTCGATCCGCTGGCGCTGTGGGAGGAAATCGAGCATCTGCGCCAGCGTGGCATTACCATCGACGGGAACCTTTACGTCAGCGAGACGGCGCATCTGGTGTTCCCGTACCACCGCCTTCTCGATGAGGTCCGCGAGGAGCAGAAAGGCAAGCGTAAGATCGGTACGACCAAGCGCGGCATCGGCCCCGCTTACGCCGACAAAGTGGCGCGCACGGGTTTACGGCTGATCGACTTGCTCTCGCCTGAACGTTTCTCCGAGAAGCTGCGTCGAAAGATTCGGGAAAACAATGAGATGTTCAAGGCGTTTGGCGCGAAGCCACTGAATTTTACCACCATCAACCGCGAATACCTGGCGTGCGGGCAGAAGCTGCGACCGTTCATCATCGACACCGTGACGTTTCTGAATCGCGCTGTGCAAGAAAATAAAAACATTCTTTTCGAGGGCGCGCAGGGCACGCTGCTCGACATCGATTTCGGGACATATCCATTCGTGACCAGCTCGAATGCCACAGCGGGCGGTGCTTGCACGGGCACGGGCATTCCGCCGCACCGCGTTGATCGGGTGGTTGGCGTCATGAAGGCGTACACGACGCGCGTGGGCGAGGGGCCGTTCCCGACGGAACTGCTCGACGACCAGGGCCTGCTGTTGCGCGAGACGGGGCGCGAGTTCGGCGCGACAACGGGCCGGCCGCGCCGCTGCGGATGGTTCGACGCGGTGGCGACGCGCTACTCGGTGATGGTCAACGGCATCGATGATCTGGCCGTGACCAAGCTCGACGTGCTCGACAAACTGCCGAATGTCAAAGTGTGTGTCGGCTACAAAGTCGGGAGGAAACTTTACGAGACGATGCCCAACGACATCGACGCGCTGAAGCGATGCCTGCCGGTTTATCAGGAGTTCGACGGCTGGCGAACCTCGACGAAGCAGGCCCGCGAGTTCGATCAGTTGCCGAAGCGCGCGCGGGTTTACCTGCAAAAACTCGCCCAACTCAGCGGCGCGAGGCTGAGCATCGTGTCCGTCGGCGCGCGGAGAGAAGAGACGATATTTCTGTGAAACCCTCTTGCTGTTGCTCATGCTCTTACTCTTGCTCAATTTGTTTGGACGAACCGCAGCGGGCGCGGTCACGAGCACGAGCATGAGCAGGAGTACGAGATACGTGAGATGACCCCAGTCCCCAAAAACATTCCCCGCCATGTGGCCATCATCATGGATGGTAACGGGCGCTGGGCGCGGCAGCGCGGGTTGCCGCGAATTGAGGGGCATCGCGCGGGCGCGGAAAGCGTGCGCGAGATTGTGCGGGTGTCTGGCGAGGTGGGCGTCGAGTACCTGACGCTCTACGCGTTTTCCATTGAGAACTGGGATCGACCGAAGGCCGAGGTGACGGCGCTGATGCATTTGCTGGAGTTTTACCTGACGCAGGAGATCCCCGAGCTAAACAAGAATAATGTACGACTGGCAGCCATCGGGCGGTTGCACGAGTTGCCGCAAACCGCGCAGCGTCAGCTCGACAAGAGCATCGAGGCGCTGAGCAGGAACACCGGGTTGACGCTTGTTCTGGCGTTGAGCTACGGCGGGCGGGCGGAGATCGTGGACGCGATGCGCTCCATCGGACGCGAGTTGAAGGCGGGACGGCTCGATATTGCCGACATCGACGAGAAGGTCATCAGCCAGCATCTGTACACGCGGGGCATTACGGATCCGGATTTGCTGATTCGCACCAGTGGCGAGATGCGAGTGAGCAATTTCCTGTTGTGGCAGATTTCGTATGCCGAGATTTATGTGACGGACACGCTCTGGCCGGACTTTCGGAAAGAGGCGTTTATGAAGGCGCTGGAAGACTACAGCAAGCGGCATCGACGATTTGGGCGCGTCGGCGGCGGGGAGACTGAATGAGCGGAGCGTTGGATCGTGGGAGCGGCGTCCCCGCCGCGACGGGGCCTGCAGATCGCGGCGGGGACGCCGCTCCCAGAATGGTTCAAACAACTCCAGAGAAGCGGACGGACTTTCGCTGGCGGCTGATCAGTTCCATTGTGTTGTGGGGCATCATGCTGGCGGTGGTGTTCTGGCTGCCGCCGACAGGGCTGTATCTATTCATGAACGTGGTCATCGCTCGCGCCGTCTGGGAGTTTTACGAGATCTGCGAAGCCAAAGGGCTGAAGGCGTTCAAAGTGTGGGGCGTGATCGGCGCGGTGGCGCTGATCTCGGGAAGCTGGTTCGTCTTCGGCATGCAGCGGTTCCGCTCGCAATCGGATTTTCCCGCGCTGTCATACGACTTCGACATTTTCATTCTGTTGGTGTTCGCCTTGGGAGTTTTCATTCGGCAGTTCCCGCAGAAACTCAACCCGCAGGGGATCGAAACGATGGCGGTCACATTCTTCGGGCTGATTTACGTCGCATGGCTGAGCAATTTCATCACCCGCATCAATTTCGCTTCGGCAGACGGTCGGTTTTTTGTGATGTACCTAGTGGTGGTGACAAAATTCACGGATATCGGCGCGTATCTGGTCGGCACGACGGTCGGCAAACACAAAATGATCCCGCGCATCAGCCCCAACAAAACTTGGGAAGGCACGGCAGGCGGCATCCTGTTTGCCGTTGCGAGCAGCATCGTGTGTTTCCACTGGCTTCATGAATTGGGTGAAAGCGGGATGACGCCGAACGACGCGCTATTGCTCGGCGTCGTGCTGGGCGCAGCGGCGGTGGTTGGCGACCTGGCGGAATCGCTGATCAAGCGCGAAGCGGGCGTGAAAGATTCCAGCAACGTGTTGCCCGGCCATGGCGGCGCGCTCGATTTGGTCGACAGCCTCCTCTTCACCGCGCCGCTGCTGTACGTTTACATGAGGTTGATGCTCCGAGGATGAAACCCAAGAACGTTGTCCTGCTTGGCACCACTGGCTCCATCGGGGTCAGCACGCAGAAGGTGGCAGCCGATTTGCCTCAGCACATCCGCATTATCGGCATGGCGGCGCGCGAGAACGTGGACGCGCTGGAAAAGGCCATCCGCCAGTTCAAGCCGAAGGCCGTAGCGATGACCAACCGCGACAAGGCGAAGGAGCTTGAGCGGCGGTTCACAGGCAGGGACGCTTGTGCCACCAAGTTTTTGGCGGGGGAGCGCGGATTGGTCAAGCTGGCCACGATGTCGGAAGCGGACATTGTGCTGGTCGCGATTGTCGGCACGGCGGGCCTTGAGCCAGCATTGGCCGCGATTCGCGCGGGCAAGGACTTGGCGGTGGCCTCCAAGGAGATCCTCGTGATGGCGGGCGAACTTGTCATGACCGAGGCGCGCAAGCACGGCGTGAAAGTGCTGCCTGTGGACAGCGAACACAGCGCGATTTTCCAGTGCTTGGAAGGACGCGATCCCGCGGACGTGAAGCGGTTGATTCTGACGGCTTCAGGTGGGCCGTTTCGTCAGACGCCGCGGGAAAGATTTGAGAGCATCACTGTCGCCGAGGCACTGAAACATCCGAGTTGGAACATGGGCCAGAAAATCACGATTGATTCGGCCACGTTGTTCAACAAGGGCTTGGAGATGATCGAGGCACGATGGTTGTTCGATGTCGAAGTGGATCGCGTGGACGTCGTGATTCATCCGCAGAGCGTGGTGCATTCGATGGTGGAGTTTAAGGACGGCTCGATTCTGGCTCAACTGAGCATGCCCGATATGCGCCATCCGATTCAGTATGCGTTGACGTGGCCGCGGCGATTGCCCAACTCGATGCCGCCAACCGATTTTGCGAAGATCGGCACGCTGACGTTTGAGAATCCCGATCACGATCGCTTCCCGTCGTTGCGGCTGGCGCGTGAGGCGGGGCGATTGGGTGGGACGATGCCTGCGGTTTTCAACGCGGCCAACGAGGTGGCCGTGGCGCGGTTTGTGGATGGGAAAATCGGGTTCGTTCAGATTTTCGAGACGGTGGAGAAGGTGATGGGGGCGCATCACAAAGCAGGACCGCACGGCTGCTCGTGGGTTGCATCACCTGCGTTGGATGTTATACTGGAAGCTGACCTTTGGGCCAGAAAGGAAGCCGAGCGCGTCCTGTAGCCGCGCCCTTTATGGGTGCGGAGCAGCGCAGGCTTCAGCCTGCGGCTACGGGAAACCGATCGACAGGAAGGAACAAGAACGTGCCGTTTGAGAAGTTAATCCAAATCATCGCCGACTGGATTTACCCAGGACTGCTGGTGGTCTTTTTCTTTGGGCTGACGATTTTCGTCCATGAACTGGGCCATTTCCTCATCGCCAAGCGGCGCGGGATGTTGATCGAGCGGTTTTCCATCGGGTTCGGCCCGAAGATCTGGGGTTGGACAAAGGACAGGGTTGACTACCGCATCTCTTGGTTTCCGTTTGGTGGTTACGTGGCGCTGCCGCAAATGTCGCCGATGGAGGCGCTGGAAGGAAAGACCGAAGCTAGGGCGGAGGACGTGCCACCGGCCACACCGAGCACGCGCATTTTGGTCGCGGTCGCGGGGCCGATAATGAATCTGGCGCTGGCCGTGGTTCTGGCCGCGCTCGTCTATCAGTTCGGCCTGCCCACGCCCATCAATCCATCCGTCGTCGGCTGGGTCGAGCCGGGCAGCCGCGAGGAGCAACTGGGCATTCGGGTCGGCGACCGCATCGTGCAGGTCAACGACCAGAAGGTGAGCAACTGGAATGATTTGAATCAGGTCGTCGCCCTCAGCGAAGGCCCGAATGTGAAGATCGTTATCGAACGAGACGGCAACCGCCAAGAGTACCTATTGGAAACGGAGATCAATCCGGTATTTAAGATCAAGACCGTTAATCTTTATCCGCAGGGCCGACCGTTCGCCAGCAAGATTCTCCCCCGCTCACCCGCAGAACGGGCGGGATTCGTAGTCGGAGATAAATTCGTCTCCGTAGACGGCATCCCCGTCTCCACTAGGGAAGAACTGATCAACCTGATCAGCAAACGCGGCAACCAACCCACGACCATCAAGGTCATGCGCCGGGGGAAAATCCAGACGATCGTCGTTACCCCGGAACTGAATCCCGATGAAAAGGTCGCCCGCATCGGCGTGCAGTTGGACGACGAGATCGAATTTCAACTCGTCCAACCCGGCCCCACACCCGTGGCGCAATTCCGTGACACGTTCGAGGAGATGGGCAAGACATTCAACGCCATCCTGCACTACAAGCGGACCAAAGTCGGCATTGGCAGCGTGAGCGGGCCGCTGGGGATTTCCGTGGGCTGGTGGATGCAGATCACCCACGGCGGCGTGCGCCGGGGACTGTGGTTCGCGGTGATCATTAATATCGCGCTGGCGGTCTTCAACCTGTTGCCGATTCCCGTGCTGGACGGCGGGCACGTCATGTTCGCGCTCATCGAAGCGGCGCGACACCGGCCCGTCAACGCGCGGGTGGTGCACGTCACCACGATGGCCTGCGCGACGTTGCTGATCTCGTTCATGTTGTACGTCACGTTCAACGATTTCCAGCGATTCATCTCGTGGCCGCACAATGTCGCGCCCAAGTCGCAAACCAACGAACCGGCGCCCCAGCCGTGAACTACTGCGTGAATCGATTTTTTTGGCAGCGGCGACTTACTCGCGAGGTGAAGGTCGGCCATGTCGGCGTCGGCGGCGACAATCCGATCCGTGTCCAGACGATGCTCATCTCCGACACGATGAACACGGAGGCGTGCGTCAAGGAGGCGATCCCGATCATCGAAGCGGGCTGCGAGATCCTGCGCATCACCGCGCCGAGCATCAACGACGCGAAGAACCTCAAGAACATCGTTGCTGAACTTCGCAAACGCGGCTACAGCACGCCCATCGTCGCCGACATCCATTTCGTTCCCGCTGCTGCGCTCGAAGCTGCCGAGTGGTGCGAGAAGGTGCGCATCAACCCCGGCAATTACGCTGACCGCAAGAAGTTCGCCGTTCGGGAGTACAGCGACAACCAATACGCCGAGGAACTCGAGCGGCTGGAGAAGGCGTTCACGCCGCTGGTGCTCAAGTGCAAGGAACTCGGCCGCGCCATGCGCATCGGTACCAATCACGGCTCGCTCTCCGACCGCATCATGAATCGTTATGGCGACACGCCGCTCGGCATGGTCGAGAGCGCGTTGGAGTTCGTCCGCATCTGCCGCAAACAGAACTATCACGACATCATACTGTCGATGAAAGCCAGCAACCCGAAGGTGATGATCGAGGCGTATCGACTGTTGGTCGCGCGGATGAACGAGGAAGGCTCGGACTGGAATTACCCGCTACACCTCGGCGTTACCGAAGCGGGCGAGGGCGAGGATGGCCGCATCAAGTCCGCCATCGGCATCGGCGCATTGCTCGAAGACGGCATCGGCGACACGGTCCGCGTTTCACTCACCGAAGACAGCGTCCACGAGATCCCCGTGTGCAAGGAACTCGTCAAAAAGTACAACGCGCTTTGGGAACAGCAGAAAACAGTAACGCGGGCGTCCCGCCCGTATTCTGCAGATGAACAGAACGGGCGAGACGCCCGCGCTACTGTTATAGTCACCGAAAAACGCGATCCGTTCACCTACACGCGCCGCCCGACGCCCGAATATTTCATCGGCGAGTTGCGCCTGCGCATTGGAAAGGAACATCCACCGCGCGTCGAAGTGCCCGTGCCACTCAACGCCACGGTCGGCCAGATTCAACGCATCACAACTGCCGAGCCTGACACGTTTGCGGAGATTCTCCAGTTCCGCGTGAGAACCGCAGCCGACATTGCCAACATTGCGGCGCTCAAACCTGAGCTTCGCAAGCGTCATATCGAGACGCCGATTGCCGTCAGAGTAGAACGGACTTCCAGCCCGTTTGTTTCGAGCGACGGAACGGGCGGGACGCCCGCGCTACTGGAGGTCGCTGAGAAGATCAACGTGCCTTACAACGGCACGGAAGACGTGACTGCTTTGTTGCTCGATGCCGCCAAGCTGACGGTGCAATTCGACATCGAGGGTGCGTCTCCCGATCAGTTTGCCAACAACTGCAACACGTTGGCGGGTGTGCTCAACATGTTCCCCAACGGCCAGGTGATTCTGGCGGTCGGTCGCGTTGAAGGGTTGGATGCCATCGGCGCATACCGCATTCTCGCCGCCACGTTCGGCAACCGCGGGCTGGTTCTGCCGATCCTGCTCCGCGACCGCGTTGGTTCGAAGCGCGCGCATCACGCCACCCGGAGCGCGCTGATTGCGGCGAGCACGCACATCGGCTCGTTGCTGTGTGATGGCATCGGCGACGCCGTGGAAATCACGGGCGAGGAGGATTTGCTGAAGTGCGTCAAGCTCGCCTACAACATTTTGCAGGCGGCGGGAGCACGGACGTTCAAGACCGATTACGTGGCCTGCCCGAGTTGCGGTCGGACGTTGTTCAACTTGCAGACAGTAACCGCAAAGATCAAATCCCGCACGTCGCATCTAAAAGGTGTGAAGATCGCGGTGATGGGATGCATCGTCAACGGCCCCGGCGAAATGGCGGACGCCGATTTTGGTTACGTCGGTACGGCGCCGGGGCGCATTTCGCTTTGGGTTGGCAAGACGCAGGTCAAACAACACATTCCGGAAGAGCAGGCGGTGGACGAACTGGTCAAGCTGATTAAGGAGCATGGCAAGTGGATTGATCCGCCCGTTCAAGCGGAGCTGAAAGAAGCAGCGCTCAGCGCGCGTTAGCGGGAGGCTGGTATGAAAAGACTTATCGCATCAACGGTAATTGGTTTCTTGGCGCTCGGTGCGGGAGCATTTGCAGGTGTGGACTGGGAACACAATTACGATACCGCACTGGAGAAAGCGAAGAAAGAGAAGAAGCTGGTGATGGTTGACGTGTACACCGACTGGTGTGGCTGGTGCAAGAAACTGGACAAAGACGTTTACGCCGATCCGAAAGTTGGCGAGAGGCTTACCAAGAGTTTCGTCACGGTCAAGATTAACCCTGAGAAAAGCTTGCGCGCCGCGCAATTGGCCAAGCAGTTTGGCACGAAAGGCTACCCGCACATCGTGTTCGTCAACGGCGACGGCAAGAAGATCGGCGAGATCGGCGGCTATGTGCCTGCCAACGAGTTCCTGAAGCGACTCGACAAGGTAGCCAGTGCCACCAAGTAGCGGTAACGATTTGATCCAGCCCTGGCAGATCACGCAGTCCGAAGAAGTTGTTGATTGCCGCGTTTTCAAAGTGCGCAAGGACGTCACCGTCAACCCGCGCACCGGCAAGGCGCACGACATGTACATGCTGGAGCAGCCCAACTGGGTGAACGTCATTCCGCTGACGCCGGACGAGCAGGTGATCCTGGTGCAACAGTGGCGGCATGGATCGCGCACCGTCGAGTTGGAAACTCCCGGCGGCTTGATGGATGAAAGTGAGACCCCCGAACAATGCGCCCGTCGCGAGTTGCTGGAGGAAACCGGTTACGAGCCCGGCGACCTGGTGCGGCTGGGCACTGTGCGCCCGAACCCGGCGATCCAGAATAACCTGCAGCATTACGTGCTGGCCACCAATTGCCGCAAGATCTCGGAACCCGCGCTCGATCACGCAGAAGACATCGCCGTGCATTTGGTGCCGTTGGCTCAGATCCCCGGCATGATACGTTCGGGACAGATCACCCACGGGATTGTGATTGGCGGGTTCTACTGGCTGTGGCAATATAGGCAAGGAGAAAGGCAGGGTGGACTATGAAAGACACGACGCGACGTGAATTTCTGCGACGGGGCCTGTTCGGAGCAGCCACGTTGATGGCAGGGTTGAGATCGTCCAAGATTCTGGCGGCGCTTCCCTCGACGAAGCCGACTGTTGATCGTCGTCCGCTCGGGCGGATCGGAACAGAGGTTTCCATCTTGGGCTTGGGACTTGGTACCGGCTTGTACCGCCGTGCCACGCCGGGCAGTGCGGCGCACGAAGAGTACCTGCGTCATGCGTTGGATCTGGGGATTAACTACTGGGATACCTCGCGATCGTACGGACGCAGCGAGGAAACCATTGGTCCGGTTGTGAAGCAGTTCCGCGACCGAATCTTTCTCGTCACCAAGGGCGACCATCGCGATTACGACGGGTTCCGCCGCGACATTGAAACCAGTCTCAAGAATTTGCAGACCGATCACATTGACCTCTACCACATCCACGACCTACGGCCGGAATGGGACTCCGACCTCCGCGTGATTGAGCAAGGCGCGGTACGGGCGGCGCGCAAAGCCAAGGAGGAGGGGATCATTCGGCATTTCGGCATCACGGGTCACACCGAAGCCGGGATTCTCATCGAAGCAATCCGCCGGTTCGATCCTGACGCGGTATTGACGGTCTTTCCGTGCACCCGGCCTGACAACGGCCGGTACGAGGACAAACTTCTGCCGCTGGCGGCCGAGCGGAAGATGGGCGTCATCGCGATGAAGACGGTGCAATTTGCCCAAGGGGCGAAGCTGCGGGGAATGGATCTCCTGCGCTACGCGCTGAGCTTGAAAGGCGTTCACTGCGCCATCACCGGCATGGAGTCGATCCGTCAATTGGATGAAAACAGCGCAATCGCGATGAACTTCCAGCCCATGAGCAAAGAGCAACGGGTGATGATTCACGACCAAACCTGCGTGGCTCTTGCCGATACCGTGGCGCCGTGGGATCGTCCAGGATACGTGGACGGCAGCGTGGTTTAGTTTGACTCACGACCAGATGGGGTCCGCCATGAGCAGCCTCGTCAGCAGGCTCAATGAGATGGCGCGCGACGATGGGTTGGGTGCGCTTGCCGGGTCGGGCGGAACCTTTTGTGCAGTCGGGGGAGGCAGTCGGTTGAACATTACGTGAGGACCCGTACCGGAGAATTCAAAATGTCAAAGAACCGTTCGTTGAGATCGATCACTTTCTTGGTGGTCATTGCGGGACTCGCTGCGGCGATCTTTCAAACCAAGGCGCAGACGGTGGGGGCCGCCACCAACCGGACATCCAGAACCAGCTTCAAGTTCAGTTTTGGGTCTGGGAAAGTCCAGCCGGGGTACACTCGGATTTTGCCGACCACCGTTTACACCAAAGAACTCGGCTATGGGTTTGAACCCGCCGCGAACGTCACTGCTTTTGATCGCGGAGGAGACGAGCCGTTGCGCAGCGGTTTCATTACTTCCGACAAACCATTCTACTTTTCGGTCGCGTTGCCGGAGGGAAATTACAGAGTGACGGTCACGCTGGGGGACAAGGACGGGGAATCCGACGCGACTGTGAAAGCGGAGTTGCGGCGGCTGATGCTGGAGAAAGTGCACACGACGACCGGGAAACTCGAGATGCGCACGTTCATCGTCAATATCCGTACGCCCCGGATTTCGACCGGTGGCGAAGTCAAGCTCAAGGATCGCGAGAAGACGACGGAGATTGGGGCTTGGGACGATAAGCTGACCTTGGAGTTCAACGGCGCGCGTCCGTGCGTTTGCTCTCTCGAAATCAGCCGGGCAGACGATGTTCCCACGGTCTATTTGTTGGGCGACTCGACCGTTTGTGACCAACCGCGCGAACCGTGGGATAGCTGGGGGCAAATGCTGACTCGGTTCCTGAAGCCGGACATCGCTGTGGCCAATCACGCCGAATCCGGCGAGTCGGTGGCCAGCTCCCTTAGCGCCCGCCGGTTCGACAAGGTCTTCAGCCTGATGAAACCCGGCGACTATCTCCTCATGCAATTCGGGCATAACGACATGAAGAACAAAAGCCCTGGCGCCCTCGAATCCTACAAGAGCGACCTGAAACATCTCGTCGCCGAAACACGCAAACGAGGCGGCATTCCTGTGCTTGTGACCTCAATGGAGCGCAAGAACGGCGTGGAGAAAGATACCTTGGGTGAGTATCCCGAGACAGTGCGCCAGGTGGCCAAGGAAGACAACGTGACGTTGATTGATCTGCACGCAATGAGCAGGGCGTTGTACAAAGCCCTTGGGCAAGACATCGACAAAGCGTTTCAGGATGGCACCCACCACAACAACTACGGCAGCTACGAACTGGCACAGTGCATCGTCGATGGAATCCGACAAAGCAAGCTGGACCTGGCAAAACACATCGTGGATGACTTCCACGGGTTCGACCCGAGCCACCCCGATTCGGTCGAGAATTTCGTCATGCCGGCCAGCCCCGAAAGCTTCGGGGCCAGCCCGCTCAGCACTGCCGCCAAGCCCGATGGCAGTTGACAGGCGCCGTGAGCGCCGTCGCCGAAAAACTCAATGAGATTCTGGCGGACGAATGGGCGTGCGTTCGCGTATTGCGTCGGTCCGAATCGCAATGCGACGAGCCCGGCAAACGAGAGGTCATCAAGCGCATCCGCAAGGATTGCAGCGTCAACTGCGTCAGCCTCGCCAATGTCATTCGCGCCCTCGGCGGACGTCCGACCGACATCCCCAGCGCGCGTTTCTCGCTGAAGTTGTCCGATGAATCCCTGAGCGACACGCTCGACATGTTTCAGTCCGCCCAGCAACACATCGTGGACGAGATTGCCGCCGTGCTGGACGAACCCGATCTCAAATCAGTGCGCAACGCGCTCGTCACCGTTCAGCAACTACACAAAGAAGACATCCGCTGGCTCGCGAATGCCTTCGGAGCTGGCTCAAGTCGGCGATGTAATCGTCAGGCTGATCTTGGCCCATTTCTGCTTGCTTTCCGACCCTATCAGGTCTATACGCAACGGCTACGGCGAAGAAATGAATTCGGTTACGGCTTCAGAGCGTCGGTCGTTCGTCGGGAGACTCGAACCGAAGGAAAAGAGCGGATACGGATCACACTCCACCGGTTTCCCCCTTAACCCCCCTGATCGGACCCCGTCTCCCCTGCGCTCCAAAAGCAATTTCCTATCAGTTGCGGCAGTTTCGCTTCTGGCCGCCGTATCACCGTTGCAAGGGCAGACGAGCGTATCGACACAGACCGAAACGAACCCGGCTTTCACGCTGTTGCCTCGGGCTGATTACGAAATCAATCTTCGCAAGGAGCAGCAATTCGTCGCGTTCGATCCGCATTACAAGGAAGCGAAGGCCGAACGGGTGGCCCGAACGCGTACGCTGGGCAAACAAGTCATCGAGCGCGAGGCCGCGGGCCAGAATGCCGAACTTTCCTATCAGATTGTTTTTGAAATCATCTGGCGGCTCACGCAAACCGCCAATTTCAAGCGACTCGATCAACGACTGGACGATTTGCAGGCGAGCCTCGCCCACCCGGAGCACGAGGCGGAAGCAGAGGAACAGGATCCGGCGGACGGAAGTTGGGGCAAGGGCTACACGGAATGGTTTTTGAAATTGAGCGCAACATGGGACCATCACGGTGAGAAAACAAAAATCCCTTACCGTTTCCTCGACCGGATTAATTCGCCCGAAAAGCTGACGGAGTATTTGACGGCGATGTCGGTGTCGGACATTGCGCGCACGGGGGTGGATCATTATCGGGAATTCAACGAGGCGCTCTCATGTTTCGCCCGGATGATCCCGACAGACCGGCCCAGGGGATATGTATATCACCCGAAGCTGAAAGAGACCTTCATGGAGTTGCTGCTCCATCGGTTTCGCAACCCGGCGACGGGCTATTGGGGGGAAAGTTATGTGCAAGACGGGCACGTGCAGTTCATCGACGATCTGAGCATCACGTTTCACACGATCAGTTACCTGCAAGGCAACGTGTCCGACTTGGACAAGGTGGTGGCGACCACGCTGGCAATCAAGGATTTGGATTTCCCCGTGGGCTGGCTGTACAAGGGCCAGTATTGGAACCACAACAACATGGACGTGGCGGCCATTCTCCAATACGGCTGGCCGCATGCCAGTGAGGCGCAGAAAAAAGCTCTCGCGATCGAACTTAACAAGATGGTTCGGTGGACCGTTGACGAATCCCTGCAACCGGATGGTTCTTTCAAGCGTGTGGAAGCCGACGGCTCTATCGAAGACGGGACATACTACGGCGCATCGTTTCTCGCCCGCCTCGGTTATTTTGATAAATCGAAGCGTTTCTGGACGGACAAAGACTTCCCGGAAGCAGAGGGCGTTCGCCAGCGAATCATCAGCTTCATTGAAAAACACCACAAGAGCGGCGCCATGGGCGGAACACAATATGAAAGCGCCCTCGAGGAACTCAACTACACTGCGGCCCCCGTCGGGGGAGCAAAATAAGTGGAGGCTTCCCAGCCTGTGAAATTGTTGAATACAAGAGGCCCATTCACTGTGTCCCACATGCAAATAGGAGAAGGAGACTTCATGAAAAGCAGATTGAACAGATTCCTGATGGGCAAAATGGGGTCACGTCCCTTTAATCTCCATTTTGGGGTTTGGCCTTCAGATCCTCTACTGTCCTAGCACGAAGTTTGATTTGGGCAACATGACCTTGAAAAGGCGACGAACAAAAGTTCTCGCTCAGTATGTGATTGCGGCAAAGACCGGATACTCCTTGAGGCAGTCGCGGCCTTTGAGGAAGGAGAGTTCGATGAGGAAATCGATTTCGATGATGTTGCCGCCGAGTTGATTGACCAGTGTTGCCGCTGCCATGGCGGTGCCGCCGGTGGCGAGAAGGTCGTCCACGATGATGACGTTGTCGCCTTTCTTCAGTGCGTCCACGTGCATTTCGCTGGTCTCGCTGCCGTACTCCAGCGTGTAGCTGGTGACAACGGTTTTGTACGGGAGCTTGCCTTTCTTGCGGACGGGGACGAGGCCGACGCCGAGCTTGTAGGCCACGGCGCCGGCGAAGATGAACCCGCGCGCGTCGATGCCCACCACGGCGTCCACTTTCCTGCCTTTGTGACGGTCGGCGATGGCATCCACGGCCTGACGAAAAAGTTTGCCGTCCTGCAGAATCGGGGTGATGTCTTTGAACAGAACGCCCTTGATGGGAAAATCCGGCACGTCGCGCACGGCGGCTTTGAGTTGGTTGTTCATGGCGGGCCGTTTGTACAGGAGGAGTGGTGGAAATGAAAGTCCGAAAGTCGGCCTCGAAAGCGTTCGAGGTGAACCTTCAGTGCTTGCCGGCGGCTGGGACGGTGCGATCTTGTTTTTCCATGATGCGACGGAGCTTGGTGAGGGCGATGTTCTGAATCTGGCGGACGCGCTCGCGCGTGACCTTGAACTTCTTTCCGACTTCCTCAAGCGTCTGTGGCTTGCTGCCGTCCAGCCCGAAACGCAGGATCAGAATCTCGGCTTCACGCGGTTCGATTTCGCTGAGGACTTCTGAGATGTCCTCGCGCAGCGTCTTGTCGCGCAGCAGCTCAAACGGCGTCAGCGCGTTTTCGTCGCCGACGATTTCGCTGAACTCGGCGACGTCGTCCTCGCCCATGGGCGCGTCAAGGCTGGCGGGCCGTACGCTGATGGTGCGCAACTGAGTGACCTTGGCGGGCGACATGTCGAGCTTGGCCGCCAGTTCGGCATCGGTTGGCTCGCGACCGAGTTTCTCGCTGAGCTGGTAGCTGGCGCGCTTCATCTTGCTGATCTTATCGACAAGGTGGACGGGCAGGCGAATGGTCTTGCCTTGGTTGGCCAGCGCGCGTTTGATGGATTGTTTTATCCACCACGCGGCGTAGGTGGAGAGCTTGCCGCCCTTCTTGGGGTCGAACCGCTCGACGGCTTTCATCAACCCGATGTTGCCTTCGCTGATGAGGTCGAGCAACGGCAGACCGAGGTTGGAGTAGTCGTGGGCGATCTTGACAACGAGGCGCAGGTTCGCCCTGATCATCTTGGTACGGGCCTTCTTGTCGCCCTTCTTGATGCGCGCGGCCAGTTTGACTTCATCCTCGGGCTTGAGCAGGGGAATCTTCCCGATTTCCCGGAGGTAAATCTTGATCCCGTTCTCGCTTTCTCTTTCGCGCTCGATAGCCATTTCTGCAACCTTCTCCTTACAAAGAAAAATCAACCCCACTTGGTACGGTCAGGCTATGCATTTACCCACGAGTGCGCAAGCACTTTAGCCGCCGATCTGTCACATCGAATTACCTCAAAAAGAATGTTACCCGGGCGGAGGGGGTGATCAGCGGGGAGTTGATTCGTTGCCTCAAAAAGGGTGTTACCCAGACTTTGAGGAACCGCGACATTATCGTTCTCCCGCAGCTTAGATGCCCGACAACCGCGTTTGGTTCAATGGACGCCCGAGCAGAAAAGTAAGGGCGACTCGACGGGTCGCCCCTACCGTAGACCGTATGATTCGGTCGGTTATTCATTGTCCTTCAGCACCGCCTGCGCTGCGGCGAGGCGCGCCACGGGGACGCGGAACGGGCTGCAGCTTACGTAGCTCAGTCCGATGCGGTGGCAGAACTCCACGCTGGCCGGGTCGCCGCCGTGCTCGCCGCAGATGCCGAGCTTGATGTCGGGTCGCGTTTTGCGGCCCTTCTCGATGGCGATCTGCATGAGTTGGCCGACGCCGTCTTGATCGATCGAGGCGAACGGATTGTTCTTCACGATCTCCAGTTCCTGGTAGTGCGGCAAGAACGATCCTGAATCATCACGGCTCATGCCGAGCGTGGTCTGGGTCAGGTCGTTGGTGCCGAAACTGAAGAACTGCGCGTCCTTCGCGATCTCATCCGCACAGAGCGCGCCGCGCGGGATCTCGATCATCGTGCCGACCAGATAGCTGATTCTTGTCTTCTTCTCTTCCATGACCTGCTTGGCGACACGATGGACGATCTCCAACTGGTTCTGGAGTTCCTTCGCGAAGCCGACGAGCACGATCATGATTTCAGGTTTCACCTTGATCCCTTCGCTTTGCACCTGGATGGCCGCCTCGATGATGGCGCGGGTTTGCATCTCGGTGATCTCGGGATAGGTGATCCCCAAACGACAACCGCGATGGCCGAGCATCGGGTTGGCCTCGTGCAACGCCTGCACGCGAGCAGCAACCGTTTCGGGGCTGATACCGAGACGGTGAGCTGTGGCCCGTTGCGTCTCGCTGTCGTGCGGCAGGAACTCGTGCAACGGCGGATCGAGCGTGCGGATGGTGACCGGATAGCCCTTCATCTCGCGGAAGATGCCGGCGAAGTCATCGCGTTGAAGCGGCAACAGCTTGGCCAGCGCCCGTTCGCGGGCTTCCTTGGTTTCGGCGAGAATCATCTCGCGCATCGCGTAGATGCGGTCGCCTTCGAAGAACATATGTTCGGTGCGGCACAACCCGATGCCCGTTGCGCCGAACGCGATGGCGTTGGCGGCTTGGTCGGGTTGGTCGGCGTTGGTGCGGACATCGAGCCGGCGCACTTTGTCGGCCCAACTCATCAACTTGGCGAACTGCTGATAAGTTCGGCTCTGCTTCGGATCGAGCGACTTATCGACCAGCACTTGGACGACTTCGCTGGGGGCGGTCTTGACTTGGCCCTCGTAGACTTCACCGAGCGTGCCGTCGATGGAGATGTAATCGCCTTCCTTGATCGTGTGGCCTTTCACCTGCATCACGCGCGCGCGGTAATCGATCACAATGTCCGCCGCGCCCGCGACGCAGACCTTGCCCATCTGCCGGGCCACCAACGCCGCGTGGCTCGACACACCGCCGCGCGCAGTGAGGATGCCTTCAGCAGCGATCATCCCGCGCAAGTCTTCGGGGCTGGTTTCGATGCGGGCGAGAAGAACCTTCTCACCTCTGTGTGCGCGCTCCACGGCATCTTCAGCGTTGAACACGACTCTGCCGCTCGCAGCGCCGGGGCCTGCCGCCAGGCCTCTGCACAGCAGTCGTCCAGACTTCACCGCCGCATCGCGGTCATTGCGGTCAAATATCGGTGCCAGCACCTGCGTCAACGAATCAGCAGGCACGCGCGCCACGGCCGTCTTCCAATCGATCAGTTTTTCGTCCACCATCTCGACGGCGATGCGCACGGCGGCGACGCCGGTGCGTTTGCCGTTGCGGGTTTGGAGCATGTACAGCTTGTGGTCTTCGATGGTGAACTCGAAGTCCTGCATGTCGCGGAAACGGCTCTCCAGCGTCTCTCGCACTTTGTTCAGCTCAGCGAACGCCTTCGGCATGTCGTCATTCAACTTCGCAATCGGTTGCGGCGTGCGAATGCCTGCGACCACGTCTTCGCCCTGCGCGTTGATCAAGTACTCGCCGTAGAACACTTTCTCGCCCGTCGCCGGATCGCGCGTGAACGCCACGCCCGTCGCGCTGGTGTCGCCGAGGTTGCCGAACACCATCGTCTGCACGTTCACCGCGGTGCCCCACTCGTGCGGGATGCCGTACTTGCGGCGATAGACGATGGCGCGGTCGTTGTTCCACGAACCGAACACGGGGCCAATCGCGCCCCAGAGTTGCTCGCGCGGATCTTGCGGGAAGTCCTTGCCCGTGCGCTTGCGGATCAGATCCTTGAAGCGGGCGACGAGTTCGCGAAGTTGCTTGGCATTGAGGTCCATGTCCTGTTTCGCGCCGACCTTTTGTTTGAGTTCATCCATGACCTCGTCGAACGGCTCGTGCTCGTCGCGGCCGATCTTCTGCACGCCCATGACTACATCGCCGTACATCTGGACGAACCGGCGATAGCTGTCCCACGCCCAGCGCGGGTTGCCGCTCTTTTGGGCGAGCGATTCGACCACTTCATCGTTCAGGCCGAGGTTGAGGATCGTGTCCATCATGCCCGGCATCGAATCGCGCGCGCCCGAGCGCACCGAGACGAGCAATGGATTGTCCTTGTCGCCGAAACGTTTGCCCGTCAGCGCCTCCAGCCGCACCAGCGACGTTTCGACCTGGTTGGCCAGTTGTTTCGGGTAGGTTCTCTTGTTGGTGTAATAATACGTGCAGACTTCGGTAGTAATCGTGAAGCCGGGCGGCACGGGCAATCCAATGCGGGTCATCTCGTGCAGGTTCGCGCCCTTGCCGCCGAGCAACGGTTTCTGCGAGCCATTGCCGTCGGCTTTGCCGCCGCCGAAGAAATAGACGAACTTCGCCGACGCGGGCGCTTTGGTTGTCCTGGGCTTCGCAGCAGACTTCCTTGAACTCTTCGTCATAATCTTTGGTATCCTTGTGAAATATCCTGCCCTTGAGCAGGCAGAAGATTTGCCTCTCTAACGGGGGAAACTCCATCGCCAGTCTAACAAAACCTCACCCTCTGTCAACGAGCGTTTCGATTTCATACGGCACATTTTTCCCGCCGCCAATCGTACCAGCGCGTCACCGTCTCGGGGTCGCGCTCGAACGCTTCCGGTGTCGCGAACTGGCTGGGATCGTACTTCGCCCACAAACCGTCCATCGCCTCGCGAAACGTCGGGACGCCGCTCTCTGCCGACACGCCTGCGCCCGTCAACACCACCACCGCCCGCGCCTTCTTCAGGGCCGCGACGAGCGAATCTGGAATGACGCAGTTGATCTCCGTTCGCAAAGCTTGGCTTAGCGACACATTCGCGCGCAACCCGCGCTGCCGCTCATCTGGATCCTCTCCCCGTTGGAACTAGGAGAGGAGATTCCCTCGCCCTTGTCGTGTAATGGAGAGGGGCAGGGTGAGGGTGGGCGTATCTGAGCACCACCACCGTAACCCACCGAACACCGAACGTACTGGTGTTGTGCGAGGTAGGGCGCGACCGCCGGGCGCGCCGCGTTTTTCGGGGACGGGCAGCCCGGCGGTCTCACCGTGAGCGGTTAAGAATGTAAGCTCAGCAGTGAGACCGTAGAATTCAAAGCGAGGCGAACCGATGCACACGAGAACTCTCGGGTGGACAAGACGGCAACTCACGACGATCGGCTTGGGCACGTGGGCGATGGGCGGGGGCGACTGGCAGTTCAGTTGGGGACCGCAGGACGACAAGGACTCGATCACCGCGATCCATCGGGCGCTGGCGTTGGGCGTGAACTGGATCGATACCGCCGCTGTTTACGGCCTGGGTCATTCGGAAGAGATTGTGGGCCGCGCCATCAAAGGGATTCCATCGCGGCCCCTCATCGCCACCAAGTGCGGGCTTTGCTGGGACGACAGGCGGCAGGTCTTCGGCAGGCTCAAAAAGCAAAGCGTCCGCGCGGAAGTCGACGCCAGCCTCAAACGTCTCGGCATCGACGTGATTGATCTCTACCAGATCCACTGGCCCAATCCCGATGCCGACATCGAAGAAGCGTGGAGCACCATTGGCGACCTCATCAAGGAAGGCAAGGTGCGGTACGCGGGTGTGTGCAATTTCACCCTGGCCCAACTCAAACGCATCCAGCTCATTCATCCCGTGGCGTCGCTGCAACCGCCCTACAGCATGCTGCAGCGCGGCGTGGAGCTTGAATTGCTGGCCTACTGCGCCGCCAACAATATCGGCATCGTCGTTTACAGCCCGATGCAAAAAGGATTGCTCACGGGGAAAATCACACGGGAACGCGTCCGCCAATTCCCCGAGGACGACCATCGCAGTCGCGACCCGCAGTTTCAAGAGCCGCTGCTGAGCGCGAACCTCGAATTAGTGGAAGGTCTGCGGCGCGTGGCCGACAGGCGCGGCAGAACCGTGGCGCAACTGGCCATCGCCTGGGTGCTGCGCCGCCCCGATGTCACCTCGGCGATTGTTGGCGTGAGAAAACCGTCCCAGATCGAGGAGACAGCGGGCGCTGCCGACTGGACGCTTTCCAAGGAAGACCTCGCCGAGATCGACGCACTGCTGAAGAAACGCGAGGCCGCGGGCAAAGCCTAAGACGACGAGAAAACGCAATCTATGGAAGGGAAAACGCAGTTTCTGGTGGCATCGGACCCTTGAGCCGTTAGCGTCCAGTGTTGAGAGGTTCGCGTCAACTGGCAACGCGGTTTCATAGATGAGCCGACGACGGCTTGTCATGAATACAGCTCTGACCCCAATGCCCACTTGTCCGGATTGACGGATGGAAGCCAACTCGCGTCGTCGTTAGAGAACGCTCCGACAGACCGTGTCGGGGATGACTTCTGCGCCTAGACAGCGAACCGGGCTACGATGGATCAAGGAAATGCGCTGACGTACCAATGCGCGGATATCAGCATATGCGCCATCGGGAAGAACGCAGTGGCGCACGCGGCTCCTGAACCTGCTCGATCACTCCCGCAACGAAAGCCTGTGAAAGAGAAACTATGAAACAGGAGGCAAGAAGTGTTTCCTCGCTGACTTCACGCAGCCATATCAACGTAAAAGCTCAGCGACGGGGCGAAGCCCCGTTCGCTGGAGCGGATGGTTGGATGACCTCACTCTCAAGACGTAAGCACATAATAGAGCACGAGTAGCATGAATCCAATGACGAGCGGTACTCCAAGCAGCACTCCAGCTAGTGCAGCCTTGCCGCCGACACGGGTAATCAATGGTCTCATGCGATCTGGCCCGATGATGCTGGCGAGGAAGCCGACGCCACAGAGCACAATGAATGATGAGAGA
>JBEKFI010000003.1:0-50474 GCA_050013395.1 Verrucomicrobiia bacterium
GGCAGGCTGGACGTTTGCGGGCGTCGTGTTGGTCGTGGTGTTCATCTTCTGGAAGACGCCGCGTAACAGCCAATGTTTTTTCAGGCCCTGGACCAGATTGTCGGCGTTCACGACGAGGCTGGAGATCTGACCCAGCATGTGGTCGTTGGCCTGCACCTGATGGTTCAGGTTGCTGGTGATGTCGGCCAGGTTCAGCAACGTCTGGTTCAGGCTGGCAGCCAACACGTCGAGGTTGGTGTTGGCGCTGGTGAGCGTGCCGCTGAGTTGCGTGTTGATGTTGGTCGGAATCAGCCATTCGCCGAGCGAGCCGTGCGGGTCGCGGAGGTTGGCGGTGATGATGTTGACGTTGCTGATCACCGGCTGCGCTTCAGCGACTGTCTGGTTGAGATTGGCCACGAGCGCGCTGGTATTCGTGAGCACCGTGTACACCTGATTGGTGAGGCTGAGAATGTTTGGTAATGCCGTTTCGATCTGGCTGACCAGTTTCTCGGCGCGTTCGGTCAGGGCTGGTTGCTCGTCGGGAAGCAGGAACACGCCCTTGGGCGCTTTCGACAGCAGCACGTAGTGATCCTTGTCTAGGATCTCGTAGACGCGATCATTTTTTTCGTTGGCGGTGGGCCGGCCCGCCACGCCTGTCGTGATCTCGATCTGGCGTCGCCCCAGGAAATCGGCAGCGGCGATCTTGACTATCGAATCCGACCAGATGTAGCCGTAGTAAGGACGCTTGACTTCGAAGCCGACGAACACGTGGTAGTAGGAGCCCGGCGGCTGCGCCTCGATGACAGTGATTTGCCCGATGCTGAAGCCCATGAGCACGACGGGATCGCCGACCTTGAGTCCCTCGGCAGAAGCGACATAGGTGAAGTACGGACACTTCGCGACAAACCAGCCCTTGCGTTCGGCAGTGCGATAGAGGTAGTAGATAAACCCGCTGACCAACACCAGCGTTGCCAGCGTGATGAACAGGCCGACGACTTTTTCCACGCGACGGAGGCGCGTGCGCAATTGCGGAGTCAAATCCTGTAGAGCCATGTCAGTCCACTCCCCGGTTGTCGCTCACACGAGTTCAAGCACGGCGGCGTCCTTATTGGCGAGCAGTTGTTCGCGTCCGCCCAGCACGCGCAGTTGTTCGCCCTGGATCAGCGCGAAGTGGCTGGCGAGATCGAGCCAACCACGGAAATCGTCGCTGCTGGCCACGATGGTCAGCGGCGTTTGTGAGGGTGTTTTGTAATGCTCGCGCAGTTCCCGGAGCAGGTCCAGCCACCAGCATTCCTCGCGTGCCGATAGTCCGCGCAGCGGATTGTCGAGGAACAGCGCCTGCGTGGGCACGGCAAGCGCGCGCATCAGGCTGACGCGTTGCTGCGCCCGCAGACTCAGCCGGCTCGGCGTGGCGTGTGCGTACGCGCCCAGCTCGGCCCGTTCCAACATCTCCTCCACTTTGTTTCGCACCACTTGCTCTTCCAACTTCAGATGATAGTCCAGCGGCAACGCCAGATTCGCCGAGACCGTCAGATGATGCAGCAAGCGCCCGCCGTTTTCGAACACAAACCCGATGCGCCGCCGCCATTCCACCTGCTCCTCCTCGGTGGCTTCCGCCAGATCCCGCCCGAAAATGCGAAGCGTACCGCCGCCGTGCCGATTCAAGCCTGCGGCGGTTGCCAACAGCGAAGTTTTCCCGCTGGAAGGCCCGCCGCTCACCACCCAGAAGTCGCCCGGGGCGATGCGCCAGTTGACGGCGCGCAGAAGCACCGCGAAACCGTCCTCCTGCAGCACGTCCACGTCGCTCAGTTCGATGGAGACTTCCTTGCTCATACGAAAAGGTAACCGACCAAGAAGATCGCGTCGATCAACACGCACCCGATCAAGCTTTCCACGACCGCGCGCGCCGTCACGCGCGGGACGTCTTCGATGCGCAGCGGCCGCGCCAAGCCGTGGTAGCAATTCACGACCGCGATCACAATCCCGAACGCAGCGGTCTTGAGCAACAACAAAACGAAGTCTTGCCAGCGCAACGCGTCGCCGAGTTGACCGAAATATGCCGACGGCGTGAGCGGCACATCCTGCAGGAAGGCGAACAGATATCCGCTGCCAATCGCGATGAGAATCAGATAGGTGGTCAGACAAAGCACCGTTGCCGCCAAGGCCAAGACACGGGGTATCACCAAATAATGGATCGGATCGATGCCCAATGATTCGAGCGCCTCGACTTCTCCCAGCGCCCGCGACATCCCCAGTTCCACCACGTTCGATGTACCGGAACGCGCCAGCACCACGATGACTGTCAGCAGCGGGCCAAGTTCACGCACGACCACCGTCACCATGACCGTCCCGATGTATTCCTGCGCCCCGACCTTCGTCAGCAAGGCAACGGTTTGACCAATGATCACCAACCCGAGCGCGAGGCCAAGAAAACCCACCATCGGAAGCAAGCGCACTCCCGCCTTCCAAATCTGGTTCATGATCAGCGGATGAATGACGCGTTTGGATCGGTTGAATTTTGTCAGCGTCACCCCCAGCGTGATCACCGCAAACGCCGCCAACTCCCGCAGCACTGTGATTGTGCCCAGAATGCGTTCGCCCGTGACTTCCAGATACCATCTCCACCACTGCATCAGGCGTGGTGTCGTCGAGTTCGTCGTCATGGCATTTCAGCAGCCAAGTTTGGTCTGTCAAAGCGCAGAAGACAAGAGTCAAAACAGGCGTTGCAGCTCGGCGCCGGTAGGGCGCGACCGCCGGGCGCGCCGTGCCTCATCGAGCAGCGGACGGCCCGGCGGTCCGTCCCTACCACGATCACGCGGAGAGCGCTGCCCCGTGACGGAGGTTGCGCACACTGACGGTCAACTCAAATGCCCCTAGCAATTCCATTGCGACCAGAAACACCGCGCCGCCCGCAACAATGATGTCGGCCCGCTCGGGTGGAAGCCCCGGAACCTTCTTGCGCTCGGCAAGCGGCAGTGAGTTCAATCTTGCGACCAAGGCCCGCAGTTCTTCCTGTGAAATTGACACCCGGTCCACCGTCCCGCGTTCGATCCGCGCCAGTGTCGTAATCGTCCCGCCTGTGCCGATCATCCTTCGGTTCTGCACACTATAGACGGCGAGCGATTTGTGCAGGGTTTCGCGCAGGAACCCCACAAGGCCAGCGAAATCCTCGCCATACTGCTCCGTCAAACGCACCGCGCCGAGCGGCAGACTCTGAAAACGCTCGATGTTGCCGCGCTCCCCTTGAATGAACTCCGCGCTGCCACCGCCAACGTCCAACACCAAGATTGGCTGGCTCGACCACTCGGGGTCGCTCGACACGCCCCGAAAAATCAAGTCCGCTTCGCGCTCGCAGGAGATCACCTGTACGTCAAGCCCGCACTTGCTGCGAACAGTGCGAAGAAACTCGTCGCAATTTGCAGCGTCGCGCGCCGCGCTCGTGGTGAGAGCGATGATCTCCGGCGCACCGAATTCCCTCGCGTCCGCGATTAAATGATCGATGGCCTCGACGGTCCGCGCGATGGCGATGCGCGACAGATGTTTCGATTCGTTGACGCCTTCGCCCAGACGTGTGGTTTGGTTTTTCGACACGACGGGCATGACCTTTCCAGACTGCACGTCAGCGACGAGAAGCTTGACGGTGTTTGTCCCGATATCAATGACGGCACGGCGCATGGCGGCCAATTTATAGTTCAAGGTTCAAAGTTCCGAGCTCAAAGTTGCGAAGGCCCACAAAACTTTGTGCTTGCGTGGCTGGGTCGTTTTGATAGTTTTTGCGCGCTCTGTTCCACTCGATGGTGTGCAGCGAGTGACTCCCAATGAAGACAGGGAAGGAATTTTCGGGCCTGGGCCGGTACATGTCCCTTGGCATTCAGATGGTGGTGGTGACGGCGGTCGGCACCGGCATCGGCTACTGGCTGGACAAGAAAACGGGGAAAACGCCATTGTTTTTGATCGTGTTTTTCCTTCTCGGGGCTTGCGGTGGCATTGCCGTCGTCTGGCGAGCGTTGAACCAAGACAGCGACAGCTCGAAGCGGGGCTAAGATGGACAACTCAGCGTGGCTGGGGCTTGTGTTGGGGATGGCAATCGGCGGCGCGTATGCGTGGCTGCATTTGTGGTCGTTGAAGCGAAGCTGGATGCGCCAGCAGCAAGGCCAACCGCCGAAGCCAGTTCAGCAAATGCTGGGTGGGTTGGCGCGCGTTGTCGGTTTCTTTGTCGCGGTATTTCTCGTGTTGCAGCACACGAACGCGAATAAATGCTGGCTGATGGGCAGCATCGCCATCGCTTACAGCGTACCGTTTTTCTGGAAATTGAAGGACATGGTGTCGCAGAAAAAGTGAGAAACTATGGGAGACTTATTGAAAGTAACGCATGAAGTGGTGATGCTTTGGGTTGCGGCGGGATTGACGCTGCTTGTCTTGGGGGTGGGTGCCCGTCTGATCGCGTCATCCACTGTGGTGACGGGACGATTTGCCAACATGGTCGAGTCGATGGTGGATTTTGTGCGCACGAACATCGTCGAGGAATTCCTCGGTGAACACGCCACGAAGTGGTTTGGGTTTTTCGCGGCGCTGTTTTTCTTCATCCTTTTCTGCAATCTGCTCGGCAAGCTGCCGATTCCCGGCTTCGAGACGCCCACGGGCAACATCAACGTGACGGTGGCGCTTGCGGTCACAGTGTTCGTCGTGGCACAGGCCGTGGGCATTTACGAGCTTGGCCTCATTGGTTACTGCAAGAAAAAATTTCTCCTACCGGGGGCTCCGTGGTGGGTTCAACCTGTCGCCGTAATCATTATGCCCATCGTGCTTATTGCTGAGCCGTTTTCGCTCTGCGTCCGTCTTTTCGCCAACATGACAGCCGGTCATCTCGTGCTCATGACATTTGCCACTGGGCAGATGGTCGGAGGCGTCTGGTTGCTCCACCATCAGAATCTCTTTGTACGACCCGGGGCAGCGCTGCCTTTTGCGCTCTCGGTAGTCCTGCTCGCGTTTGAGTCGTTCGTGGCGTTTATTCAGGCGTTCATTTTTGCCCTCCTGTCCGCCTTGTATTTGAGTGAATCGTTGGAAGAACATCACTAGAAAACAGAAGGAGATACAGACATGCTTGCAGCAGAGATAGCACCCACAACACAGTTGATCATGCCCCACGCGCTGGCGTGGCTGGGCGGTGGTTTGGCCATCGGCATCGCCGCGTGGGGCGGCGCGATCGGCATTGGAAACATCTTTTCCAAGGCCATCGAATCCGCAGCGCGTCAGCCGGAAGCGTTGCCGCTCGTGCAGCGGCTCATGTTCATCGGCTTCGCGCTTGTGGAAGCACAAGTGCTCTACGCGTTGCTGATCACATTCATTCTCGTATCCAAGAGCTAGTCGGACATGAAGAAAGTATTCCTGTCCCTTTGTTTGCTCGGGTTGACCCCGGCGCTCGCGCTGACAGCGGAAAGCGAAAACGCTGTCAACGTCATCCCGACCGATTGGGGATTGCAGATTTGGACCGTGCTGACGTTCCTAGCCATGATCGCCCTGCTCGGCAAACTCGCCTTCAAGCCGATTGCCGAGGCTCTCGACCGCCGCGGGGAAACCATCAAGAAATCCATCGAGGACGCCGAGAGGTCCCGGGCCGAGGCAAAGAAGTTGATGGAAGACTACCAGAAGCAGGTGGCCCAAGCCCGCGCGGAAGCCAACAAGGTCATCGAGGAAGCGCGCGGGCTTGGCGAAAACGTCCGCAAGGAAGTCGTCAAGAAAGCCAACGCCGAGGCCAGCGCGTTGCTCCAGCGCTCGCAGGAGGAAATCCAGCGCCAAAAGGAGAAGGGAATCCAGGAACTCAAGGACACCGTCGCGAGCCTCTCCGTGCAGATTGCTTCCAAGGTCATCGAGAAAGAGGTCAACGAAGCGACGCACCGCCAGCTCGTCGAGAACCTCATCAAAGACTTCGCCAAAATCCAGAAGGTTTAGTCCGCGATGGCTCACGACCCGATCAACACCGGTTACGCGCGGGCGCTGCTCGAACTGGCCCAAGCCGAAGCCGTCACCGCGCGCGTCGAAGAGGAGATGTTCCGCCTGCGCGAATTGCTCAAGGGCAATCCCGCGTTGTTGGAATTCCTCAAAGACCCCAACATCAAACGCGAAGGCAAACGACAGGCGCTCACGGAATTGTTTCAGGGCCGCGTGCATCCGCTCGTGCTGAACGCACTGCTGACCATCAGCGACACCGACCGCACGAGCCGGTTGCAGCACATCATTGAGGAATTTGCCACCCTCGCTGCAGCCGCGCGGCAAAGAGTCAGCGGCGAAGTCATCACGGCCATCAAGCTCGACGACGCCACGCTGGCCAAGCTGTCCGCCGAACTGTCGCGCGTGACCGGCAAGAACGTGCAGCTTTTTCAGAAGGTTGATCCATCGATTCTCGGCGGCGCGATCATCAAGGTCGGCGAGCAAGTTATCGACGGCAGCCTGCGCCGCAAACTGGAACAAATTCACGAGCACATTTCAAAATGAGTCATTCGTCTTCTCGTGTCATTCTGAGCGAAGCGAAGAATCTCCGTTGTTACGGTGAGAGACCATTCGCCCGCCCCGAAAGCTTTCGGGGCAAGCTCAGGGTGACAGCGTAGTGGGAAGTTTGGAAGGGAAAGGCATATGCCAGAAACACTTTCATTCGATCCGAGACAAATCTCCGACGTGTTGCGCCGCAGCATTTCCGAGTTCAAATCGGAAGTCACCGTTCAGGAAGTCGGCGAAGTGATCGACTGCGGTGACGGCATTGCTCGCATCAAGGGCCTCCCCAACTGCATGGCCGAAGAGATGTTGGAATTCCCGCACGGCATCTACGGCATGGCGCTGAACCTCGAGCAGGAACAAGTCGGCGCGATGATTCTTGGCGACTTCACGCAGATCGCCGAGGGCGATCTCGTCAAACGCACCGGCCGCGTGCTGTCCGTGCCCGTCGGCGAGGAACTCCTCGGCCGCGTCGTCAACGCCATCGGCCAGCCCATCGACGGCAAAGGCCCGATCAACACCAAGGCCTGGCGTCCCATCGAAGGCCGCGCTCCCAGCGTCATCGAACGCCAGCCTGTGAAAGAGCCGCTGCAAACCGGCCTCAAAGCCATCGACTCAATGATTCCCATCGGCCGCGGCCAACGCGAATTGATCATCGGCGACCGCCAGACCGGCAAGACTGCTGTTTGCATCGACACGATTATCAACCAAAAAGGCGGCGATGTGATTTGCATTTACGTCGCGGCCGGTCAAAAGCAATCAACCGTCGTCAGCGTCGTTGAGACGCTCGAGAAATATGGCGCAATGGACTACACGATCGTCGTCAGCGCCGCCGCCAGCGATTCAGCGCCGATGCAACTCGTCGCGCCGTACGCAGGCTGCGCGATGGGCGAACACTTCCGTGACCACGGCAAGCACGCGCTGGTTATTTACGATGACTTGTCCAAGCACGCGCAAGCGTATCGTCAGGTTTCACTCCTGCTGCGGCGTCCGCCCGGCCGCGAAGCGTTTCCAGGCGACATTTTCAACCTCCACTCACGCTTGCTGGAGCGCGCAGCGAAACTGAACGACAAAGCGCCCCAGCAGAACCCGGTTTATCCGAAGGGCGGTGGCTCGCTCACCGCGTTGCCGATCATCGAGACGCAGGAAGGCGATTACTCGGCCTATATCCCGACAAACGTCATCAGCATCACCGACGGTCAGATCTATCTTGAATCCGACTTGTTCTACGCGGGGATTCGTCCTGCTGTATCCGTCGGTTTGTCGGTCAGCCGCGTCGGCGGCAATGCGCAGACGAAAGCCATGAAGAAGATCGCGGGCCGTCTCCGCCTCGACCTCGCGCAGTACCGCGAACTCGCGGCGTTCGCCCAGCTCTCCAGCGATCTGGACAAAACGACCAAGTCGCAATTGGATCGCGGCCAATGCATGGTCGAACTGCTCAAGCAGCCGCAGTACCAGCCGATTCCCGCTGAAGAACAGACCATGCTCATTTGGGTCGGCACTAACGGCTACCTTGACGATCTGCCGGTGGATTCGATTCGGCGCTTCGAAACGGAGTTTTATGCTTTCATGCGCAATAAATATCCGCAGGTCGGCAAGGCCATCCGTGACAGAAAGGAATTCACCGACGAGATCGTGGCGCAACTGAAGAAGGCCACCGAGGAATTCAAAGCGCTGTTCGCAACCCGTTAAGCTCCCATGGCCAGTACCCGCGAAATCCGCCGCCGCATCCGCGGCGTGAAAAACATCAAGCAGGTGACCCGCGCGATGAACATGATCGCCGCGGCGCGCCTGCGACGCGCCCAGGCCAAGGCGGAATCCGCACGGCCCTGCGCGGAATGGTTGGGCGAGATTCTGCAGGACGTGCAAGCGGGCGGCACCGGCATGCGGCATCCGTTGCTGGTGAAGCGCGAGGTGAAGCGGATCGGCTTGGTGCTGGTCACGTCGGATCGAGGTTTGGCGGGCGCGTTCAATGCGACGATGATTCGGGAAGCGAGCAACTTCATCGCGTCGCAGACCGCCGAAGTGTCACTTATCACCATCGGGAAAAAGGGCCGCGACTATTTTCAAACGCGCGGCGTGACGATCGATCAACATTTCCCGCAGCCATCGCGCGAGGTGCGGCTCGAGGAGTTGGGTGCGATCAGTAAACAGATCATGACCGACTACGGTGCCGGCAAGTACGACCAAATCTTTCTGGCGTACTCGCGGTTCATCAGCGTCATCAAGTCCGGGCCTACCGTCACGCAGTTGCTGCCGCTCGAAGCGCCGTCGGCGGAGATGAAACGCGAGCGCGCTTCCTACCAGTTTGAGCCGGAGGCGGAGATGCTGCTGAACACGTTGCTGCCGCAGTACGTCGAGGTCGTAGTTTACCGGGCGTTGGTGGAATCGCTGGCCAGCGAGCAAGCGGCGCGCATGCTCGCCATGAAATCGGCAACCGACAGCGCCTCCGACATGATCGACGCGCTGACGCGCGAGTACAACCGCGTCCGCCAGACCTCGATCACCATGCAGATTTTGGAGGTCGTGTCCGGCGCCGAAGCGCTGGAGCAGGCGCACTGAGACAAGTTAAAACCGTTAGAACCGTCAAAACCGTTAAAAGGCGAGTTGTGAGTCAGGGATCGTTTAGGACATTTCAGGACCTCGAAGTCTGGCAGGCGGCACGGGCGCTACGCAAGACCATCTACGCGCTGGTCAAACTACTGCCCGACCATGAGCGGTATAACCTCGTTTCACAAATGCGACGGGCTGCGTTGTCCCTGACCAACAACATTGCGGAGGGGCATGGCCGATACCACTATCAGGAGAATATTCAGTACCTCCGGCAAGCACGAGGTTCCTTGGAGGAGTTAATGGACGATCTCACGCTGTGCGAAGATGAGCAATACGCGCCAGCAACGGAAGTCGCGGCACTGAACGAGGACGCAATCCGGGTGCGCCGCCTGTCGAACGCCTACATTCGGTATCTGAAAGAGAGAAAAGGCGCGCCCACAGGATTGGCACGAGAAACCCTCGCCGCCTACGAAACAAACGAGGACGAGCACGATTACAGCGAAGTCCCCTTTAACTCTTCAGCCCCTTAACTCTTTAACCCTTTAACCTTTTTAACGCTTTAACCATGAATACAAATCGCAAAGGCAAGATCGCCCAAGTCATCGGGCCTGTGGTGGACATTGAGTTTTTCACCGAGGAACTGCCGCCGATCAATCAGGCCATCAAGATCGAGGATGCGGCGCGCCACATCGACTTGACATGTGAAGTCGCCGAGCATCTCGCGGACAAGATCGTGCGCACGGTCGCCATGTCGGCCACGCAGGGTTTGGTGCGCGGCATGGAAGCCATCGACACTGGCGGGCCGATTATGGTTCCAGTCGGGCCGGCCGCGCTGGGCCGCGTGTTCGATCTGCTCGGCAACCCGATTGACGGCAAGGGCCCCGTGGATCACACGCACATGCTGCCGATTCACCGGCAGCCGCCGCCGTTTGATGAACAAGTGCCCGCGACGAAGCAGTTCGAGACCGGACTGAAGTCCGTCGACCTGCTCGCGCCGTTTGCCAAAGGCGGCAAGATCGGATTCTTCGGCGGCGCCGGCGTTGGCAAGACCGTGCTCATCATGGAGTTGATCCGCAACATCGCCAAGGAGCACAGCGGATACTCAGTGTTCGGCGGCGTCGGCGAGCGCACCCGCGAAGGCAACGACCTCTATCTAGAAATGACCGAGTCGGGCGTCATCGCCAACACGGTGATGGTGTTCGGCCAGATGAACGAGCCGCCCGGTGCGCGACTGCGCGTGGCACTGTCGGCGCTCGTCGAAGCCGAATACTTCCGCGATTTCGAAGGCAAGGATGTGTTGCTGTTCATCGACAACATTTTCCGCTTCGTGCAGGCGGGCTCGGAAGTCTCGGCGCTGCTGGGCCGCATGCCGAGCGCCGTCGGTTACCAGCCGACGCTCGCCACGGAAATGGGCGAACTGCAAGAGCGCATCACCTCGATCAAGCGCGGATCGATCACGTCGGTCCAAGCCGTGTACGTCCCGGCCGACGACATCACCGACCCTGCGCCGGCAACGACGTTTACACACCTCGACGGTTCGATCGTGCTTTCGCGTCAGATCATGGAACTCGGCATCTATCCGGCCGTCGATCCGCTGGGCTCGACCTCGCGCATTCTCGATCCGCTGATCGTCGGCGAAGAACATTACCGCGTGGCCCGCGGCGTGCAGCAGGTGCTGCAGCGGTACAAGGACCTGCAGGACATCATCGCGATCTTGGGGATGGAGGAACTCAGCGAAGAGGACAAGCTGACCGTCGCGCGGGCGCGCAAGATTCAGCGATTCCTCTCCCAGCCCAATTTCGTAGCCGAGCAGTTGACAGGAATTCCCGGGAAATACGTCCGCATCGCCGACACCGTGCGCAGCTTCAAGGAAATCCTGGAGGGCAAACACGATGATTTGCCCGAGCAGGCGTTTTACATGGTCGGCCCGATCGAGGAAGCGCGCGCCAAGGCTGAAAAGATGAAAGGGTAATCGGTTAAAGGGTTAAAGAGTTAAAGGGAACTCTTGGCAACCCTTCAACGCTTCAACCTTTCAACCCTTTAACACACATGTTTGGCGAGAAAACATTCACCTTCGAAATCCTGACGCTGCAGCAACTGTTCCTGCGCGAAGAGGCGCGGTTTGTCATCGCGCCGGGGCAGGAGGGCGTGTTTGAGATTCTGCCGAATCACGCCCAGTACGTGTTTGCGCTCAAACCGGGCCCGCTGCGAATTCGCACACCAGACGAGAAGGACGAATACGTCGCCGTCGGTGGCGGGTTTCTCGTCGTGCAAAAGGATCGCACGACGGTGCTGACGCGCAGTGCCGAGCGACCCGAGGAGATTGACGTAGAGCGCGCGCAACAGGCCAAACAGCGCGCGGAGGAGCGGCTGGCCATGCGGAATCCAGCGATTGACGCGGCCCGGGCCCAAGCGGCATTGCAGCGCGCGCTGGCGCGGTTGACGGTCGCGGCCTGTGTTAAGGCGGAGCGATGAGCAAGATCACGCGCGCGTGGGTTGAGCCGAGCGTCGATGCGCGAATTGCGGCGCACGTGCACGCGTGGGAAAAAATCAAGGCGGTCAGCGGACTGCGACCACTGGAGAAACTCCTCTTCATTACCATCTCGCGCGAATTCGGCTGCGAGGCATTGCCCCTCGCGCAGCAATTGGTTCATCTCCTGAATGAACGCTGCCGGCCCGAGCATCCCTGGGTGGCGTACGACCGAGAGGTCATCGACATCGTCGCGCAGGAAATGCATCTGGGCCGCGCGATCGTCGAGTCCATCGACGGCCACCGGCGCAGCGAGATGAGCGAGTTGTTCGATTCCATCCTTAACCGCAAAGTGGACGAGTCGCTGGTCTTCCGCAAAATCTGTCAGGTGATCCGGTCACTGGCCGCACACGGTCACGCGGTGCTGGTGGGCCGCGGCAGTTATCTCGTCACGCAGGACTTAAAAACCGGCCTCCATGTCCGCTTGGTGGCGCCGCGGGCGTGGCGGATCCACCGTGTCGCTGACGTCCAGCAACTCTCCGATCGGGACGCGGAGAAGGTGGTCGATCAGTTTCAAAAAGAACGGGAGAAATTCGTTCAGACGTTCTTCATTCAAAACCCCCACACCGTCCACTACCACGACGTGATCATCAACAACTCGCGGTTCAACGTCGCGCAAATCGCAGAGATCGTCTTCACCGCTCTCGGCGCGCGCTTTGGCGAGACGCTGGCGAGCGGATAAGGGCGCTCGTCACTTTTGCCAGAAGTTTTCCTTCACGCCGCGCGCTTTGTTGGCCCAACGGGCCAAGACGAACAACGCATCGCTCAGACGATTCAGATAAGGCACGACGAATTCTCCGATCTTATCGTCGCGGGCCAGCCTCACGCAGAAACGTTCGGCGCGGCGGCAGATCGTGCGGGCTTGGTGCAATGCAGCGGCCGTCTTGCAGCCGCCCGGCAGAATGAACTTTTTCAGCGGCCCAAGCTCGGCATTCAGCGCGTCCATGAGTTTCTCGAGTGCCACAACGTGAGATCGGCTGACGCGCGGCATACCTTCGCGGAAGTCTTCGGGTAACATGGCCAGTTCGGCGCCCAGATTGAACAGTTCATTCTGAATGCGCGCCAATACCTTCTCGATCCTTCGGCTCGCCGGCGATTTCTCCTCCGCGTTGAATGCGCGCGCCAAGCCGATGGAGGAATTCAATTCGTCAACCGTGCCGTACGCCCAGATGCGCGGCGAATCCTTGCTGACGCGTTTCCCGCCGACAATGCCCGTCGTGCCGTCGTCGCCCGTGCGCGTGTAGATTCTTGTGAGCCGTGGCATTTGTGTTGCACGGTAGGGCGCGACCGTCGGGCGCGCCGTGCTGCGGACGGCCCGGCGGTCCGTCCCTACCAATTGATCAGCATTTCTGAAACTTCGCCGGAATCAGGCACATGAACTTGAACGGTTTCCCCGCCGCGTTCCTGAACTGATGTTGTTCGTCCGCCGGGATGTAGAGAACGTCGCCGGGTTTGATCGGCACTTCTTTGCCGTCGCGCCAGACCGTTCCCTGGCCTTCCATCACATAGATTTCGTGTTCGTAAGGATGACAATGCAACGGCGTGTGCCCGCCCGGAGCAATCTCGAAGACGCGCATGGCGAAGTTCGGCGCCCCATCCCGCGCCGTGATGGCGAGTTGGATCCGGCAATCCTTCGCACCGTCCATTTCGACAGGGTCGGCGACGATCTCTTTCAGGTTCGCAATCTTCATGTCGGCACTCCCACTGGCACCTACTCTAGGCGCAACAGGCACCATCCCACAACTCCGAAAACTTCAGGCCGACTCAAGGGCAATTGACGGTAGAGCACGATCATCCTACGATTGCGCCATGAAAAGCTACCGGAAAGAATTGTGGTTCAATATCCCCTCCCGACGCGCCTTCGTGAACATCACCCCGGAGGTGGAACGATGCCTGAACGAAAGCGGCGTCCAGAACGGACTTCTCTTGTGCAACGCCATGCACATCAGCGCGAGTGTGTTCATCAACGACAACGAGTCCGGCTTGCACCAAGACTTCGAGCGCTGGCTGGAGAAACTGGCGCCGGAGAAACCCCATTCCCAATACGCGCACAACGTGGGTGAAGACAACGCCGACGCCCACCTCAAACGCACCATCATGGGCCGCGAAGTCGTCGTGGCAGTGACCGATGGGAAGCTTGACTTCGGCCCATGGGAACAAATCTTCTACGGCGAATTCGACGGCAAGCGCCGCAAGCGCGTGCTTGTCAAAATCATTGGGGAATGAAAGTTTGTGGTGAAATCTGCAGCAGCCGCACGGCGTATTTGTAGGCAATTCCAGAAAACAGAGATGTGACCCGGCCGCTTCGGGGGCGCGTCGGAAACCGAGATGGGGTAGCCTGCGGAAAATTCATTGCATCTCCTCCGTGCCGTCTTTTCCTGTCCAATACGCTGCCCTGTTCTCGTGGAAATGCTTGATTTTCAGCGAAAAGACAAGACAATCCCCTTACAAAAGGAGCTTTAATACACGGCGATTAGGCCGTGTAAACATAGGTTAGGTGTCGTCGCCACGTCACAAAATTCTATGATTGTTACATTAGTTGGTAAAAGTTCAAAGACGCTATTGGCAGATTTGGACGCGGCTGGCGTCGAGTATGAGACACGACCTCCGCAGCCAGGCGTGATTATGAACTCTGGCGATGCTATCAAGATTTTGGAGATTGCCATACCCATCGTCGCCACGGTTATTGTTGCTTGGATAAAATACGCGCCCACTCGGAAGGTTATGATTACGACAAAAGATGGCACTATTTGGCAGGCGGAAGGCAGAAGCGTTGCAGAGGTTGAGCAGTTTTTGATTAGTGCCAAGAACATCATGGTTATGGATGCCAAGAAGCCAGATTCACACCACAAATGACGACACCCAACAAATCGCTGCAGCCAACGCGGGATGGCGTCTCCAGTTCCGCTTCGCGGTTCACGCCTTTTGGTCCCGCGTGGCTGAGCTCTGGACGTTAGGTGAACAATGAATGGATCTTTTTTGAAGTCTATCGCGAGCTACAGACCTCCTACTGTCAGAGAGCAGCTTGCGCCTTTTCTTTCGGGCGAGTCTGCCTACATCGCTCTGAAAAAGGCGGTCGATGAGCTTGCCCGCACTGCCCCGAAAGATCACGACGTGTTGGTTGAGGCATTTGATCTCGCCATCCGGGAAGTCCGATACATCAAACCTCACACCCTTCTTTTTCGCGGTCTCGACGACCAAGGCCATGATTCCTTTGTACTTTGTCATTTTTCTCAACTCCTTGCCCGCGTGGTTTATTTACCGAAGCGCGGGGCTAGAAGGATTATCACCGGTTTTGCGTAAAGCACCTAACCATTCGGTGGAGCTAACCGTGCCCTCGGTGGGCCCGGTCGCTCAGCTTGAGCGTTGGGAGGATTATGGGTAATCAGTTTTCGCCAGAAGATGAGCAACTTCGACAAGCTGTCATTCGGATGGCAGACCGCATGGTTTTGGCTGGCTGGGTTGAGAGCCATGCATACACGGACGCCGGATTCGCCATCAAGTGGACAGACTTGGGGAATGAGCGGATCAATCAGATCAAGCAGATTTTTGGTGAGATTCACGACGGGCCTTTCACTTCCTTCGATTTAGCGGGGTTCTTCACCTTGATATTCTTGGATGAGGCGAGCAGGAGGTGAGCATACTTCAGTATTTGCTGCCACGATATGAGCGGAAGTCCCAACCATGCAGTGGAGCTAACGGGCGTCCCGCCCGTTCAGTCCGCCGCCAGCGTTCCGGAATCGGGCCGACGGCAACCATCCACGGATGACACGGATTCTCACGGATTACCGGACGGGATCAAGCTCTCTGGAATCGCTCCGCCCATGACAACCTATGACTTGTGAGACCTGCCCCCGGAAATCAACAAGGATTACCGGTTGTGTTGGCGCGACAGGTCGGAATGAAGATTAATCAGACGCGAGCCCGAGTCGTTCCTTCCGCAGGATTTGTTTGATGATAAGACCCCGGCGGCGATGCGGGAGGGGTTCAGGCAGTGGGCGGATATACTTCCGTTTGGGGGACAAAACGGAAATCGGGTCTGGATTGGGCGGGATTAGATCGGGCTGATTCATCAGAAGCCGGCGTCGGCTTCGACATCGGGAGTCGTCAGAAGCGATTGAGTTTGGATTTCTTGTCACGATTATATTCAGCGATGAAGGTCCGCCAGATTTCATCGGTGACGACAAGTAAGTTGCGATCCCAAATCGCATGCACAGCATGAGCGCGGCCATCGGCACGTCGGTAGACTTCATCGATGAATCCGCTCTCGGATTCGACTTTGCTCCAGGTGGAAGTCCCGGCATTGGCGGTGAGGATGACTTGGATTTCCTGTTCGTCAAAATGGTCTTGTGGTTTGGAGTATTCTTCAATGACGGAGATGAGATTGCTGAGGCTGATGGTGACGTTGTACTCGGTCGAGGTCCAAAAATACATGTACTCGATGCTTGTCGACCGCATCTTGACCCATTTGCCACCCGCAGGGTAACGCGCCTGGATTTGCTTCGCGGTTTCTCCGAGGCGGGCGGGTGCGGCAGAAGTCAGTAGACAGGAGATAGAAATCAGAAGGAGGAAGGTTTTCATGATTCTTTCACCTTTCGCGCAGTTTATAAGGGCCGACTGGCCAATGCAATAAGAATTGCAGCGATAAAGATGAGCTATCGCGAACCGCGCGCCAGCGCGGGTCGCGGTTAGCTCCATCGGTGGTTGGACTCTTTGAATATGAACTCTCTAAACATCTTTATTGACGCCAAAACTCATCGCCAGAAGATGATTCGCGTAGTCCGACCTTGTGCGGCCGTCGATGTCCAAACGGTGCTTCTTGGCCCATGCCACAAGCATATCAACATCTACGTAAACCTTGTGAACGGTGATACCAGCGGACTCCCACTTCTGTACAGCCTCTTGCGCGCTCTTGAGCCACTCAGCAAACGTCTTGGGCATCGAGGCACGGTCCTTACTGTATGAACGCACCTTGTCCCATTGCTGCTCGTAATACCATGCAACCCCCATGATTTTTTCTGGCATGAAATCACCTACTCAGTCCAACGACCAAGATAAGCGATAGACTCAGCGGGGTGACTCTTGAACTCGCCCCGCGCGTTCGTCGCTGAGTCTGTTCGCTTCATCGGATTTAGGCCTCGTCATCAAACGCCTTCTGTACCTTTTTGTGGCCTTCCTCTGTATAGAGTTCTCCTCCAGTGAATCTGGTTATTTTATCGACCAAGCCATCAAACTTCTTCCGTCTTTCGCCGGTGAAATCACCGTGTATCAACTCAGCAACAGCACCGAAGTCCGAAACGGAATCGGTAAGAGAACTGGGATGTCTTGCAAATCCACCAGGCTCCAAATGAGTCCGGTCAACTTCAATCCGCCAAGCTCTCATGAACCTCAAGAACTCTCTTTTTCTGGTGACCTTTCCAGATATGCGATCTCGACTGATCGTGAGCCTATGCGTGGCAAAGGCTACGATAAGACCGCCAACGATTCCAGCGCCGATAAGCTCAGCAATATGTATCAAGGCCTCTTTTATTTCTTTGGCCATGTTCTATCGGGAATGGCTGGTGCAATCACAGTGATACTCTTGCAGCCCAACATTATTATTCGGCCTTACTCACGCGCGGTCGCCGTGTGGGAGAAAAGGCCATCTTCACGGCGAGAGTGTAGATTTGCCGCCACGCCCCGTCAATCGTCTGCGGGCGGTACGGGGTCGCATCCCTACCTTCTGTAATCACCCAAATGTACTCGCGATGGTTCTTGGTGTTGAACCACAGGTATTCGGTGTGAAATCTCAGTCAAGCCCGCGCTTCGGTCACCAACCAGTTGAGCCGGGTGTTGGCTGTCTGGCGAACCAACACTACAGCCGCAGCAAATACGGCCATAAACGCCCAATCACCAGTCATCGTGCCGCGCAAAAACGGCAGCGCGGCCACGTAGCACTCCGCCAGCCCCGCCAGCGTCTTCGGATACGGTTGACTGGCCAAGTTCAACCCAAAGAGCCAGACGCCGAAGTTGCTGACGAGATAAAACAAGAACGGTGTGACCGCCGCACAACCGATTTTCGTAACCGGTCGCCGCGTCCGGCTCCACATTCCCAGCGCGCCGATCAACAGAAACGCAGCGTAATCAATCCCGCGCGGGAAATACAAAATCGGGTACCCCATCTGCATATTGAGCACCAGATCTGTCAGCGCCAAGACCGCCAGCGGCACCCACAACGCGTAGCGTCTCCCGAAATACATCCCGCCGAGCAAGGCCATGGCGGCCACCGGTGCCACGTTCATGGGATGCGGCAACAACCGATAAATTCCCGCTGCGACGATCATCAGAATGGCTAAAACCATAGGTAATCTCCTTGAACTGTTCCAAATGTTGCGGATAGTCTGCCGAAAATCAACCAGAAAACCACTGCCTCTCGTAGCAGCGGGCGTATTTTGGACACCACCACCAACGGGCGACCGCTTTTGTAGCCCCGACATCCGATGTCGGGGCAGGCAAACACCGCGAATGAGATTCGCGGCTACAATCCGGTGGCAGTAACAGATGCGCACCCTGTAGCGGCGGTCCATGACCGCCGTCCGGTGCGTAAGCCGCGCCCTCGGCGCTCGCAGAGCGCCGCTACAGTTGCCGCGTCGCCCCGGTTGGCTCGTGTCCCAGCCATTCTCGCAATCGCTGTAGACTATTTCGCACGTGGCTGCCGCGCCAGAACGTCTTACCGCAACGCGCACATCGCCAGAACTCCGTTTCGCTCTCGACGACATCGCCCGGCACGTGGCCGACCACCTCGGCTCGCTCCACGCGGCGCAACGGCTCATTGCACGCGACACACCGAGTAAAGACAAATTGCTCCGTCTCCAGAGAAAACCTCGCCACCACTTCGCGCAACTGTTCGGGAAGATGCTCGCCAATCACGTAAACAATTTGTCCACGCTCCAGCAGCGCGTGGGGGAGGTTGTCCGACAAATGAGCGTTGCGCGTCAGAAACACGCGATCGTCCGCGATTGCCTGCTCGAGCAACTCGCGGCCGAACCGAGCCGAGCCGGCGATGCAGTCGTAGCCCATCAGCCGCAACCACGTGCCCAGCGACTGCAGCATTCCGTCGGCGGCAAACCGAATCTCAGCGGGCGTCATTAGAACATTCCCGGAGCCTGTGCTAACCTACCGCCGTGGTTCCCAGCGAGCAAGCCTATCGAAGATTCCAGCGCCGCGTGGACAGGCTTTGTTTCCTGATCGTCGCCACCGATTGCCCTGAGAAGGACATCAACATCATTGCCCGTCACTTTGCCGCCGGATTCCGTTTGCCGGCGCTGATAAGCCAAGGCTATGATACGCAGCAATGGGTAGCGCCCAGGAAGGTTGGTGGTCAAATGAGAATACGTCATCGTAAACTAATCGCGTGTGTAGGTGTCGCGCTCCTGAGCACCGGATTGTCGTCGCGAGCTGTCGGACAGACGGAAACGAACAGCGCATTCCCGGAATTGAAGAAGCAACAGGAACAGTTGACGCTCCAAAACAGCATCGCCGAACAGCAGTTGCGCAAGGAACTCGCCAAGCTCACCGCCGAGAAGCAGCGGCTCGAACTCGAAAACGGCCTGGCGCAGCAAAAGCTTCAAGCCGAAGTCGCCGCGCTCCAGGCCGAGATCGACAAGCTCACCAAACAGGCCGACCTGCTGGCCAAGCGCGCCGCGCTCAAGGAAGCGGAGCGCAAGGCGCGGGTCGATCAAGAATTGGCGGCTGACCGTGAAAAGTTGGAAAAGATGAAATTGGCCAACGACCTCGCCGTCGCGGAAGTCGCCGGCAATAGCCGGGAATTGGCCCAGCGCGAACAGGAATTGAAGGTGCGCACGGCCGAGTTGCAGGCGCAGCGTTCAGAGTTTGAATTGCAGTCCGCCAAACTGAACAACGACCTCGATCTGCGCGTGAAGCGCGACCTGTGGAAGAACCGCGTCAACCGCGACATTCAGTACACCAAGGAACCATTCAAGGACGGCGTGCTGACCATCAGCGACCGCCGGATTGCCCTGAACGGCCCCATCTGGATGGACACGGCGGATTACATCGCGCAGCGCATCGATTACTACAACAACCAGAGTCGGGAGTTCCCGATCTTCATTGTGATTGACCGGTCACCGGGCGGTTCGGTCATGGCCGGTTACAAGATCCTCAAAGCGATGGACGGCAGCGCGGCCCCGGTCTACGTCGTCGTGAAATCGTTCGCGGCCAGTATGGCCGCCGGCATCACCACGCTGTCGAAGAGATCGTTCGCTTATCCGAACGCAATTCTTCTCCACCACCAGATCCTCACCGGCTCTTTCGGCAATCTGACCGAGCAGAAGGAAAATCTCAAAGAACTCGAGGAATGGTGGAAACGACTCGCGGCGCCGGTCGCCGCCAAAATGGGTGTCAGCCTGGATGACTTCATCAAACGCATGTATCAGAATCGCAGCACCGGCGATTGGCAGGAGTTCGGCGACGGCGCGCGCAAGCTGAAGTGGGTGGACGAAATCGCCGAAACGGTTCGGGAAGAATCCTACGACAAGAATCCCGACGCCCCCTCCGCGCCGCCCGGTTCGCCTCCGCCGGCACACGGCGACAATCAACCAGCGCTGCAGGAACGCGTGGACGCCAACGGCCGCCGGTATGTCTTGCTCCCGCGCCTCGATCCGGTGGACTGCTACTACCTGTACAACCCCGACAACTACTACCGGCTCACTCCCTGACAGGCGAACGCAGTCGGACTCGAAAGAGAGCCATCGGTCATCAGTGGTCAGTTATCAGTCTTCAGACTTTCGCGGGGCAAGCAGTGACGCAAGCGCGGCACCGCTCCCTACGGTCTGTCATGATGAGCCTGTCGAAGCATCTCAGTCGTGTCTGTCTTATGAGTGGTAGCGTTGGCCCGTTGAGACCTGACGCTAATCCTCGGTCGAATTGCAGCAAATGAAAGCGGCGCACTCCTTTGAATGCGCCGCCCTCAGTTTTCTACTCTTGAGTCCTGAGCACGACGGGGTTGATGGTTTGTGGGCTCGACCACTGGAACTTCTGTTCCTCTAACCCGCCCGCCGGAACTCAGAGACCAAGTAAACTACAAATGAGACACCGCGACTTGGATACCCGTTCAAATCCTGATCCCCTCTCAAGTCCGCCCCTGGATTTGGCTCCCTCCTTCCGCCACGGAACCGCAATCGGCAGCTGCCTGGCAGCCGGAGATGACCAAGCCCAGACCTCATTTTCAAACGATTCAACTTCTGTTTTATACTGAAACCTGACGCTAATCCTGTACATTATGCCACTATCCTGCAATGAAACTACTCCATCTTGCGGCAATTGTTTTCATCTTGCTGGGTCAGTTCGGATGCGCCAGCGTATCCCGCGCTCCGTTCAACGTCCGCCCTTGCGGCGCCACCGGCGACGGAAATACGAAGGACACCGCTGCCTTCCAACAAGCGCTCGATGCCTGTGCCGCCGCGGGCGGCGGCGAGGTCGTCGTGCCGGCAGGAGATTATCTTATCGGCAGCATCGAACTGAAATCCAAGACAACCCTGCGGCTCCAAAAAGATGCGAAGCTGCTGGGCAGTCCCGATCTCGCCGATTATCCCGTGATCAAGGTGCGGTGGGAGGGCCGGTGGATTGACGGACACCGCGCGCTGATCTCCGCCATCAAGGCCGAACACATCGCTGTCGTCGGACCCGGGCACGTCGCCGGCAATCCCGCCCTCGGCGGCCGGCAGATGCCGCGCCGTCCCGCCGTCATCGAACCGATCGATTGCCGCGATGTCCGGCTGGAAGGGTTCTCCGCGTCGCAGCAGCGCATGTGGACAATTCATCCCACCTATTGCGAGAACGTCGTGGTGAGAAACCTCAGCATTCGCAGCGGCGGCGGCAACAGCGACGGCGTCGACGTGGATTCCTGCAAACACGTCCGCATCGAAGGCTGCGACATCGAATCGGGCGACGACTGCATCGCCATCAAATCCGGCCGCGGCATGGAAGGGTACCGCCTCGCCCGGACAACCGAGGACGTGCTGATCCGCAACTGTGCGTTGAGCGATAACATTTTTGCCTGCATCGGCATCGGCAGCGAAACCTCCGGCGGCATCCGCAACGTGCGGATCGAGCATTGCCAGTTCAAGCAGGCCAGAACCTACGCCATCTACATCAAGAGCCGCCCCGGCCGCGGCGCGTTCATTGAGGACATCTCGGCGCACGATCTCGATGTCGCCACCGCGCCCGGCGGGTTCCTTCGAGTCAACCTTCTCAGCAGCGGCATCCAAGATCCCGAACCTGTCCCCGGCGATGAAGGCATTCCTTCCGCAAGGAGCTTCCGTTTCACGGACGTCAAAGTGAACTGCGGAACATTGATGGAAGCCGTCTCGATTTCCCCGGTCAAACCCGTCAATGGATTTTCCCTTGTGAACGTCACCGGCACCTGCAAGAAAGCCATCGCGCTGGCCAACATCACCGGTGCCGAACTCCGCCATATCCAAGTCACCGGCTACGAAGGTCCGTTTCTCACGCAGACCAACGTTCAGGGCATCGGGCTGGAAGAGCCTAGGTGATGAGCTTGGGTCGAAAACTACCGAGCGCGGTATGGCACTGGAAACCGTGGAAGCAGGCAGCGGCATCGGGTTGAGCAAATTGGGGAACCTCTGCTGAGGAGGTGAGGCCGTCGAGGCCCGAACGGTGTAAATAAAGGGGAACGCGGCAGAACTTGAAGTGATCGGCGAACTCAAGGGTAGAAGCTTATGTTGGATGGTGAGGACCAAGGTGAAGGGCAGTTCGTTGCGCAAAACTTCATGAATAAGTCAGGCTAGGAAGCGGTGGAATCGTCCCATTCGGCCGGACTCCACTGCAGGATCTCGTTGATCTCATCGAAAACGTGGATCGTCTCGCTGCTGAAATAGCGATCGGTATCAAGCGCGTTCAACTCCTCGTGCATTTCGAGTTCGGTGCACTCTTGAACGTAATGATGCGTCGCGTTGAGCCGTCGGATGCGGGCGGCGCTGAGCGCGTCGAGGAAATCGCAGTACGGGCCCTGTCCTTCCTCTTCGATGAGGGGAAACGCGAACATTTCGGCGGTCGCGCTGAAAATGCTGTCGTCCGTCGGCGCGAGCCGCAAACAGCTCTCGGCGATTTCAGACTCGAACGTAAACAACTGAAATGCGTCGGCGAATTGCTGTTCGCGAAGACCGTAAGGACGATACTCGTCAAGCGTCTCCAGCAAGTGGGAAATCTGTCGCGGATCAAGAACACCGCGGCGCTCTCCGCCCGACTGAAATCCTTCGCTGGTCTGGTCGAGCCACCAGTTGAAGTCTTCGCCCAGCCGGACCACGATCCGGCGCGGCGCTGCAGGTTCTTCAGCTTTCATCGCAACTCACTCAACGGTTTTTCGAATCTGTTTTGAATTTTGCCGTGTTCGGCGTCAAAATCAATCGCAATGAGCGTATCGAGTTATCTGGGCAAAGAGCCGCAACTGGGGAAAGACGTTTTCATCGCGGAAGGCGCGCACGTCATTGGCGAGGTGGTGATTGGCGACTGTTCGAGCATCTGGTTCAACACTGTTCTGCGCGGCGACATCAATCGCGTCGTGATCGGTCATCACACCAACATCCAGGACCACAGCATCTGTCATGTGGCGGACGATTATGCGTGCGTGGTCGGGAACTATGTCACAGTCGGACATCGCGCGATCCTCCATGGTTGCACGGTTCGGGACGAAGTGTTGATCGGCATGGGAGCGATCTTGATGAACGGGGTTGTGGTCGGCGAGCAAAGCATCATCGGAGCGGCGGCCCTGTTGACGGAGGGATTGGAAGTGCCGTCGGGCTCGTTGGTTTACGGTGCCCCGGCCAAAGTCATCAGCCATCTGGGCGAGAAGGAACGCCGACAAATCAAATCCTGGGCCGAGGAATATTGTCGCGTGGCGGCCAGCTATTTGGCCGACCAAAAGCAACGATGATCAGCGCGAGTGAGTCTGGACTTTTCCGGAAGTAGGAGACTGCAACGGCGCGGTGTCGCTGCTCGTCGCGCGCACTTGAATTTGGTCGCCCGCTTCAGTCCGCGAAGACTGGTCATATCAAGGCCGGCTGAAAACGATGGACAAGAGGCCACCGTCCGAAGAAAGCGAATGCGATCGCACTGGTCAGAACATGCTCAACCGATAGTCGTCAACGACTGAGTCATGGGTGGCTTCGATGAGATCGACGACCTTCGACAAGACTTGATTGGCGAATCGCTTGTCATTGCTCACAACGGCGATTGCCAAGGAGGCACTCTGCCACTGGTCGTTATCCCCGACCTCGGCGATCGACACGTTGAACTCTCTGCGAATGCGATCCTTGAGACTGCGCAAGACCATTCGCTTGGATTTCAGCGAGTCCGCGCCTGGAATACTTAAATCAACCTGTAAAACGCCGACCACCATGTCGGATCTGAATCTGCAACTTTTTGGTTCAGCAGCAAGTCGTTCTACATTCCCATAATTTCGTACCCGCTGTCTACGTACAGAACTTGGCCGGTCGTGCCCGTTGACATATCGCTAGCTAGAAACAAACCTACAGCACCAAGTTCGCGCGGCTCGATGTTCCGCTTGAGCGGTGCATGCTCCTCGTAATGCTTAAGCATCTGCGTGAAGCCAGCGATACCTCTGGCTGCCAAAGTATTAACAGGGCCAGCACTGATGGCGTTGACGCGGATCTTTTTCGGTCCAAGGTCGTAGGCAAGATAGCGGACGCTCGCTTCAAGCGCAGCTTTGGCCACCCCCATCACGTTATAATGAGGAACGACCTTTACCGAGCCGTGGTAAGTCATGGCGACAATTGATCCGCCGCCTGTCATCAGCGGCGCGGCTGCCCGTGCCAGGGCAACCAAGGAATAGGCACTAACGTCGTGTGCAATGCGGAAGGCTTCACGCGTCGTGTCGATGAACTCGCCGTCCAGAGCTTCCTTGGGAGCAAACGCCACGGAGTGCAGCAAAACATGGAGCGTCCCGAAATCTTTTGCCACCTGCCCAAATACACGCGCAATGTCTTCGTCCCTCGTTACGTCACAAGGATACAGAGGCGTGTTCTTTCCAAACGTTCCTGCCAAATCCTCAACGCTCTCCTTCAGTCGCTCGCCTTCATAGGTGAACGCCAGACGCGCGCCTGCCTCATGCCATGCTTGGGCAATCGCCCAGGCAATGGACCGCTGGTTGGCCACTCCGAAAACAATGCCATTCTTTCCCGCCAAACTTGCTGTGGAAGGTTGCATAGGAATGAAATTCTCCAAGAAACACTCAGGCCAGTCAAGCCTACCCCTCCGGCTGGGCTCAGCCGCGCAAGACCACTCGCGCGGGCGCCCCGTCAGCGCCTCTCAACTTCACCGGAAGCGCCATCAACTCATAATCTCCCGCCGATACATCGGTCAGATTCAACCCCTCGACAATCGCGACATTGGCCCGCAATAGAGTGTGGTGCACTGGATGTTCCTGGCTGCCGTACGGCTCGACGGAAAGGTAATCGATGCCGACGAATCTCACGCCGCGCGCCACGAGATACTCCGCGCCGTCGGCAACGATAGCGATAAATCCCTTGTCGAACTCACGGTCGCCGTGCGCCCAGTGTCGAGAGTTCTTCGTCTTGAACAACGCCCGCGTCACCCCGCGCAAATCACACTTCTCCAACGCAGCCCGATCGATGTGTCCCGGGATGTTTGTCAGATCGAAGACGCGACACGGCCCAATCAAAACCTCCAGCGGGATTTGATCGATCCCATGACCGTTTGGCTCGAAATGAAATGGCGCATCCATGTGAGTGCCCGTGTGCGCTCCCATCTCCAGCCGAGTCACGTTCGCCTCGTCGCCGCGGGCGATGCTCCGCGCCGGCTGCAGCGAGACCCCGGGGTCCTTCGGCCACGTCAGCATCCCATCAAACACCGGCACTGTCACATCGTAGAGTTTCATAGGCGAACCAATGCTAACGTAAGTTCTCGGCCTCAGCAACCCTCAGATGCGTTGCGCCACTGCCGCGACCCGTCCGTCGATAATGTCCATCAGGGCGGCGAGCTCAAATTCACTGCCTGTTCGGCTGAGTCGTCCACAATCAAATCAGGAAAAACCGCGTAGTAAAACTCGTGATAGCGCAGGGAACGCTTCGGGAATACACGCACGTGCGTTCCGACAGGAAATTGTTTCCGTGCCGCTGCGAGCGTTTCCTTGACGAGCGGGTCGAGCACCATGGCATGTTGCTCAGCCAGCGTTTTCCCTCCAAAGCGCCGCCGGAGCTCGCCCGCATCGCGCGCGAAAACCCCGATCGAGACCACGGCCAGTCCAAACGTCGCCATCACAATCGCGGACTGCGCTGCACGCCACACCAACCGAATGCCAGCCCGCCTCAGCCCAGGGAAGAACTTGACGACTGTGACCACTGCCACGATCAGCCACGCCCACGATAACGCCAACGGAAACGGCGAGATCGTAATCCCGAACAACTCCTCATCGCTGCGGCGATGCAGGCCGACCCAAAACATGCCCACCACCAGCAAAATCACGCCCGCCGCACTCCACCTCTGCCACTTCAAGCGACGCAACATCACAAAGCTTCCATGCCACAGCAAAGAAACCAGCAACAAGGCGGGCGCGAACAGATTCACCAAGACGCGATCCATCGTAGTCTTGAGCAGCGCCTCCAAATCCACCGCCGAACAAAGGTACACCGCGAACACCGCCACCGTCTCGATGACGAGCGAAACCACGAGCCACAGATTCTCGGTCCTGCGCAGGCGCCGGGCGCAAAAGACGAGCGTCACAACAAACAGCGGCCAGAAGAATGCGTAATTCCCATCGAGGAAGGCGAACTTGAAAAACTCCTTCGCCACCAAACCGGCCCTGAGCCACAAATGGGTCCCCGGAAAACCAAAATTAGTCAGCACCTGTTTCCCCAAGAAGAGCGAGCGCCACGGCAGCGACAGGATCGCACTAGCCACAAGCGACAGGAGAACCGGCCGCAGCGGCAGTTTGCGCCGTCCAGTCACAAGGAGTAACGCCAGGAATCCTCCGCCAATCCCAATCAACGCATCCTGTTTCACCCAAAACGCGAGTCCGCCAAAGATCGCCGCCAGCCGCAGCCAGCCCCGACGCTCGTGTCGGGGTTCGCGCAGCCAAGAAACAACTGCGCCGTAGAACACGACCAAGAACACCGCGAGCGGCAGGTCGGCGTACGTGATCTTGACCTGCTCCATCAACACCGGCACCGCGCACCACCACAACAGCCACACACCGCGAGCGCCTACCCGAAGAATGCCCAGCCACCACCACAAGATCGCCGCGCCCGCCGCGAAGAACGCCGCAAAGATGACTCGCGACGCTACGTCGTCAACCTGATTGATCCAGAAGAAGACGAACGCTTGGGCACTCGGCACGAGCGGCGGGTAATCAGGATGATGTGTCGTGTGCGGATCAAAGAGCGTCGGCGGCCAGGTCTTCGCGACGTACGCGACCTTCGCTCTAAGCGCCCACATCGACAGCGCATCGTAACCGTAAACCGGTCGCCCCCAAGACAACGCGAGCGCGAGGAGCACAAGAACAAGCGCCAGAAAAGTGGGCAAACTGAATTGAGGCCGCGACCACTTGCTCCTCAGTGTTGTGATCGCACCCGGAACTCCGAAGGCGATCATTGGAGCAAGCGCCAGCAACCGCGAAAACGACGTACCGAAAACAAACGCGATAAAGAGGACGGCGGTCTCCAAAAAGCACCCGATGCAAAAGCCGAGAGACAAACGGGCTGTCGGTGGAATCTGAGAGATCGGCGGCCAGAAGACCCGAAGAAGTCCGACTCCTGCAAGCGCAAGCGTCAGCGCAGCGGCGGCAGCCAGCAAGAAGTTCATCGCGCGGAAGTATAGCGAAAACCGACCTTACACAAGAAACAAACTTCGCATGCACAAAGCGGTGTCAGGTCTCATCATAAAACAATTGTTGTCTCAGCTTCCGGTTCACTTCACATAGGCGTCGTACACGCGGAGAAGTTCGGAGACGCTCCAGGCTTGCGCGAAACAGCCGACGGGCCGATGCGGCGGATCACCATCAAAAACTTCCGACACGGTGCCCAACCCGGCGTCTTCGAGATGATTGATCAGACCTTGGATGAGGCGGCCGATCTCCTTGCGCTGCGATTTGCCGTTGCCGTGAATCCGCGCGTGCGCGTCGCAGTACGGACCAATAAGCCAGGCCCAGACCGTGCCTTGATGGTAGGCGCAGTCGCGTTGCCAGTGATTGCCGGTGTACTTGCCGCAATACTTTTCATCTTTTGGAGACAGCGAACGCAGTCCGTACGGTGTCAACAGATGCTGGGTCACAACATCGAACACGGATTTCTGCTGCGCTTTGTCGAGCGGAGAGTACGGCAGGCTCACCGCGAAAACCTGGTTGGGGCGAATACTTGGGTCGCGGAAGTCGCCCTGAATCACGTCATAGAGATAGCCGCGCTCGCCGTTCCAGAATGCCTTGACGAAGCTGCCCGCCACCTGATCGGCCAGCTTCCGCAAGATGACCGCCGAATGAATGTTGTGGCTGAGCCTTTCCTCCATCTCGGCCAGCATCAGCAACGCGTTGAACCACAGCGCGTTGATCTCCACCGGCTTGCCGTGGCGCGGCGTCGGCACGTAGCCATCCACCTTGACGTCCATCCAAGTCAACTGCGTGCCCGGCGTGCCGGCCGTGATGAGACCGTCGCCATCGGCATAAATGTCGTAGCGCGTGCCTTCCCTGTAGTATTTGATCACTTCCCGGAGGGCGGGCAGCAACTGGAGCGCGCCCTCGTCGCCGCCGCCGGCCTTCCAATATTTCCAAACGGCTACCACGAACCACAGCGACGCATCCACCGCGTTATACCCAGGCGTCTCGCCGACTTCGGGAAAAACGTTGGGAATCATCCCGCGATCGATGTATTGAGCGAACGTCATCAGAATCTTCCGCGCGACATCGAATCGTTCCGTGGTCAGCGCCAGGCCCGGTAACGCGATCATCGTGTCCCGCCCCCAATCCGCGAACCACGGGAGACCCGCCAGGACCGTGAGACGATCTTTGCCCCGTCGCGCAATGAATGCATCGGCGGCGATGAGCAGCGTCTGACGCACCGTGTCCGGCTCGCGCTCAAACTGTTTGCGACGCAACCGTTCCCGGGCGACGAGATCCTGAGCGTTCACGCTGTCCTTCTTTTCGGTCGAGACAACGACATAGACGCTCTCGCCGATCGGAATGCGGAACGTCAACTCAAATGGGGTGAACAAATCCTCCTCAAAATCCAGACCGCGTTCTTGCTCGACCGGATAGGTGAAGCGATAGTACCAATCCGCTTTGAGATCGACGGCGTCGGGCTTGGCATAAAAATACAACCGCGGCAGTTTCTCGCAAGGCTGAACGGAAAGCACGCCGTCGGCGCGCTCGACCGCCATCTCGATGGAGTCATCGCGCTCGGCCAGTGAATTGTAATCGCGAAACGCCAACAGTGGACGCAGCTTCAGCTCAAGCGGACCGCGCGCGCGGAGGTTGCGGTAGCCAACGACGACCGTGTTCTCGCCGTGAATGAGGCAGACGCTCTTCTCAATTTCAAAATCCGCATTGGCATGGCGAAACGTCGGCCACGGGCGCAGACGGAATTCCGTTTGGATGTTGAATCCATGCGGATAGACGGTGCCGGGATAAAGATTCGTGCCCAGATGAGATTCCTGCCCGTCCACGAGGACGCGCTCTTCAAACTTGGAAAGCAACACGTGCCGCTCAACGGGCGGCCTGAGCGCCGCGACGAGCAGACCGTGCTGGCGTCGAGTATTTGCTCCGATGATGGTCGAACTGGCGAAACCGCCCAAGCCATTGGTTTCCAGCCACTCTTTGGAAAGCGCATGCTTCAGGTTCTGGCACTCAGACCGATCTAAAATCGTTCGCACGATGGACCTCGCCTCCAGCAAAGAGCTTACCTCCGTTCGGTTTTATACACCTTCGGCGCGTGCCCGAAAAGAAAATTTCGCTTGCTGCCCTGCAGCCGTTGCAGAATCAGGGCGCGAAGTCGTGGTGCGCAGTGCGCGTGATCCGCGCTGGAACGAAATACCCTGAGCCGGGCGGGGCTTCGGACGAACCACAGGCTGCAAACGGACCCGGGGTCGCTCTTGTAACGTGCGACGAGTCCTTGAAAACGTTTTCGTCCCACTCGTACGCCGCACCGACAAAAAATCTCGCGAGGGCTTTCTGGGGCGCCGGCGTTTTAATGGGTGAAAAGGCAATCAGTATGAATGACGAACAACTCAGAGCGCTGCTCAAGAAGTGGAACGATATCGAGCCGAAGGCCAATTTCGAGGCCAACGTCTGGCGGCGCATCCGTTTGGCCCGGACGGAAGAGCCCGGACGGATGACCGTGCTCGAACTGCTCCTCAAACGTTGGCTGTGGCGACCCGCGTTGGCCGTTGCTGCCGCCGTGGTGGTCAGCGTGATTGTCGGATCGTCGGCCGGTGTTCTGAGCGCACGCGGGACGGCGACCATCGCGCCCAGCGAACTGCAGTTCCTCGGATCTGGCACGCTGGCGGGCGGCTACGTCAAGGCGGGCACAGGAGGTAGATGATGAAACGAATTCTGGCGTTGGTGGCCGTCGTGGCGGTGGTTTCCGCTGGATTGTCCTTCGGGATGTCCCGCTGGCTGACCCGCCGGGGTCAACCGCAAGCGGTGGTAAACATCCACGATACCGCGTGGCTGAGCCACGAACTCAACCTGTCAGAAGCGCAAAGGCGCGACGTTGAGAAAATGGAGAAAGACTTCCAGTCGAGGCTCAACGCTTTGTGTGCGGCGCACTGCGCTGCGCGGTTCGCGCTCGGCGATGAATTGATGAAGTCCAAACCCGACCCGGAGAAGGCATGGGCCGACGTGGAGCGAATGAATCAAGACCAAGCCGAAGCCGAGCGGGCAACGTTGGAGCATATCCTGAAAGTACGGGCGCTCTTGACGGACGAACAAGCGCGACGGTACTCTGCAATCATTCACGATCAGGTGTGCACCATGCCTATGGGAACGCCATAGGCCGCGAGGGTGAGGCGGATGAATTCCATAAGGGGCCTTAACAACACCCGGTGCAAGGGTGACTATGTCGTCGTGGGAGCGGTTTGTAACCGCGACCGGCTTGCCCCGCGGGGGGATCGCGCTTGAAAAGCGCTCCCACAAAGGCCTTGTGCCGGCGCTTGATAACCCTGTCGGGCGCTCTCATGATCCCAACCGTCTGGATTCTCTGTCTCGCCACCTTGGTCACGTATGCCTGGGCCGAACCGCAAGAGATCGCTTCCAGTCTGACACTGGACAAGGTCGTGGCGGAAGCATTGCAGAACAATCCACAAATCCACGCGATGCGGGCGAAGTGGGAGGCGATGAAGGAGCGGCAGGTGCAGGAACGCACATTGCCGAATCCGATGTTGACCTACAGCGCGATGGATATGGTCAATGGTGGCAACTGGCCGAATACACAGGAGAAACGCGTCGGGGTCGAGCAGCCGTTCCCGTGGTTTGGCAAACTCGGTTTGAAGGGCAAGGTCGCGGAGAAAGAAGCAGAGGCGATGCAGCGCGAGTACGAGGCGATGCAGCGCGAGGTCATCTCGATGGTGAAGGAAAGCTACTACGACCTCTATGCCGTGCAGCGCTCGCTTGCAATCACTCGCTCAGAAGAGGACGTGCTCAAGCAGATGCAGAAGATCGCCGAGACCAAGTACGCCACCGGCGAAGTCACGCAACAGGATGTGCTGAAGGCGCAAGCGGAGGTTTCGATGCTGAAGGCGCGCATTCTGGAATTGGAGCAGCAGGAGGTCGTGCTCAAAGCCAAGCTGAATCAACTGCTGAACCGGCGTGCTGATTCGCCCCTGGGACTGGCGGTGACCGAGCCGCAGCGCGGGTTCGACACAAATACCAAACAGTTATTTGAATTGGCGGAGAAGAATCGCGCCGAGATCAAAGGCGCGCAGGTGCAAATCCAACGCAACAGGTACGAGCGCGACTTGATGAAGAAGGGGTTTTTCCCCGACTACAGGCTTGGCGTGGAGTACCGCAATGTCGGCGTAGACTGGTCTGGTTTCACCCGCTCCGACGACATGCTGATGTTCACCATCGGGATTGATCTGCCGATCTGGCAGACGAAGTACCGCGCCGGCGTGCGCGAGGCCGAAAAGATGATCGAGTCCAGCCAAGCCGGGCTGGAAACGGTGGAAAAGCGGATCTCTTTTGATGTGCAAGATGCCGGCTTCAAGTTGTTGACCGCGCGCCGCACGTTTGATTTGTACAAGTTGTCCCTGATTCCCCAAGCTGAGGCGCGGTTCAGCGCCAGCGAGGCCGGCTATCGCACCGGCAAGACGGATTTCCTCGACTTACTGGAGAGCGAGCGTTTTCTGCTCAACGCCCGCGTGATGGCCGCCATGGCCGATGGGAACGTTGGCATGCAACTGGCCCGGCTCGAACGAGCGGTCGGAACAGATTTGAAACCGGCTGTGCAGCCGGAGGGAGAAAAGAAATGAAGCTGCGTGTATTCACCATCGCCATCGCACTGACCCTCGGGGTCGGGCTGGCCACTGTCACATTGATGGTCGGCTGCGGAAAGTCCGCGCAGTCACAGGCCAAGGCTGCGAAATATCACTGCCCCATGCATCCGACCGTTGTCTCGGACAAGCCCGGCGATTGCCCGATTTGCGGGATGCGCTTGGTGCCCATCGACGGTCGCGAGTCCCAAGCCGCCGCTGCCGCGCCCGCGCCGGCCACGCCGAAAAAGAAGATCATGTACCGCTCGACGATGAATCCGAACGAAGTGAGCGATAAACCGGGCAAGGACTCGATGGGCATGGACATGGTCCCATTCGAGGTCGAGGAAGGCGCGGAAAAGCCCACGGTACAAGGCCTGGCGACGGTCTCCATCACGCCCGCCACGCGTGAGCGGATGGGCTTGACGCTCGGAACGGTTGAGAAGAAGGCGCTGTTCCACGACGTGCGTACCTCGGCGCGGATCGTGGCGGACGAGACGCGGCTGTTCAGGGTGAACACCAAGATCGAGGGCTGGGTGGACAAACTGTTTGTCAACGTCACCGGCCAAGAGGTCAAGAAGGGCGATCCGCTGATGACGATTTACAGTCCGGACCTCGTTTCCGCTCAAGAGGAATACCTCATCGCGGCGAAGACCGAAGAAAAGCTGGCCGCCGCAACGTCGAACGACGCGTTTGCCGGCGCGCAGTCATTGCTGGCCGCGGCGCGGCGACGGCTGCAACTCTGGGACATCAGTAGTGAACAGATCGACCGCCTCGCCAAGACCGGCGAGATCGAAAAAAACCTGACACTGCAATCGCCGTCGAGCGGGTGGGTGACCGAGAAGAGCGTTCTGCCCGGTCAGAAGGTGATGCCCGGCGACCCGTTGCTGGTGGTGGCCGACCTGACGCGCGTCTGGGGCGACGCCGATATCTATCAATCCGACCTGCCGTACGTGAAGGTCGGCATGCCCGTCGAAATCACAATCCCGGACTGGGAAGGAAAGCCGTTCAAGGGGACGGTCACCTTCATCTCGCCGACGCTCTCACCAGAGACGCGCACCGTGAAGGCGCGTTTGGAAATTGAAAACGCCGAACTGCTGTTGAGACCTGAAATGTTTGCCAACGCCCATCTCATGTACCCGCTCGGCGAGACGCTGGCGATTCCTGAAGCCGCTGTCATGCGCACTGGCGACCGCACCTATGCCTTCAAGAACGCCGGCGAAGGCCGGCTGATCCCCGTCGAAATCCAGATCGGTCCGCGCGCCGACGGTTACTTTCAGTTACTCAGCGGCCTGAGCGAGGGTGACAAGGTCGTGACCTCGGCAAACTTCCTGGTGGACTCGGAGTCCTCGCTGAAGGCCGCATTGGATGCGATGGCGAGTCGCGCATCATCCACGGGTGAGCAAGCTGCCGGAGGGCACTAGCATTGATCCCGTCCTCGCAGTCTTCTGAGTCCTCCGAGCGCAAACTGACGCTGATCCAGAAGTGGATTTCGTTCGCGGCCCACAACCGAATGTTGGTCATCGCGCTGACGGCGGCGGCAGTGGCGTACTCGATCTACACGATAAAGAGCATTCGCCTCGACGCAATCCCGGACCTGAGCGACACGCAGGTCATCGTCTATACGAAGTGGGACCGCAGCCCGGACATTGTGGAAGACCAGGTCACGTACCCGGTCATCACGGCGTTGCTCGGCGCGCCGAAGGTGAAGGCGATTCGCGGATTCAGCGATTTTGGGTTCAGCTACGTGTACGTGATTTTCCAGGACGGCACGGACATTTACTGGGCGCGCAGCCGCGTGCTGGAATACCTGCAAAAAATCTCCGGTAACCTGCCGCCCGGCGTGAGACCGGAACTCGGACCGGACGCAACCGGCGTGGGCTGGGTGTTTGAGTACGCGTTGGTGGACAAATCGGGAAAACACAACCTCGCCGAGTTGCGCACGTTTCAGGACTGGTATTTGCGCTATGGACTGCAAAGCGTGCCGGGCGTGGCGGAGGTTGCGGGCATCGGCGGATTCCAGAAACAGTACCAGGTCACTGTTGACCCCAACCGGCTGCAGACTTACGGGCTGTCAGTGATGGAGATCACTGAGGCGATTCGCAACAACAACAACGAGGTCGGGGGTCGTCTCATTGAGTGGACCGGCCGCGAGTACATGGTGCGAGCGCGCGGGTACATCCAGGACACCGAGGCGCTCGGCAAGGTCGTCGTTAAAGCCGGCTCGAATGGCACGCCGGTGCTGTTGCGCGACGTGGCGACCATCCAACTCGGCCCGCAGATGCGGCGCGGCATCGCCGACATCGACGGCGCGGGCGATGCCGTGGGTGGCATCGTGGTGATGCGTCACGGCGAGAACGCGCTCAACGTCATCAAACTGGTGAAGGCGAAGCTGGAGGAGTTGAAGCCGTCGTTGCCGGAAGGCGTCGAGATTGTCAGCACGTACGACCGCTCGGAGTTGATCCAGAGATCCATAGACAATCTCAAGGAAGAACTACTGATGGAAATGATCATCGTCAGCATTGTGATCCTGTTTTTCCTCTGGCACATCCCCTCGGCGCTGGTGCCGATCATCACCATCCCCATCTCCGCGACGCTGGCGTTCATTCCGATGTATTTCATGGGCATCACCTCCAACATCATGAGCCTGGCCGGCATCTCGATCTCGATCGGCGTGCTGGTGGACGGCGCGATTGTCGAGGTCGAGAACGCCTACAAGAAACTCGAACGCTGGCAGGAGGAGGGGCGCAAGGGCGACTTCCACAAGATCCGGTTGGAGGCGCTGATGGAGGTCGGGCCGTCGGTGTTCTTTTCGCTGCTGGTGATCGTTGTGTCGTTTCTGCCCGTGTTCACGTTGGTCGATCAAGAGGGCCGGTTGTTCAAGCCGCTCGCTTACACCAAGACGCTGGCCCTCGCACTGGCCGCGCTGCTGGCCGTGACGCTCGATCCGGCGGTGCGGATGCTGTTCGCGCGGATGGACCATTTCAAATTCCGCCCGAAATGGCTCGCGTGGATCGTCAACGGCATCGTTGTCGGCAAGTACTACCCTGAAGAGAAACATCCGATCAGCCGCTTGCTGTTCTGGTTGTATGAGAAACCGTGTCGACTCGTCCTGCGCCATCCCAAGACCACCATCGCCTTGGCCGTCCTCATTGTGGCCACGACCGTGCCCGTGTACCTGAAACTCGGCAGCGAATTCATGCCGCCGCTCAACGAAGGTACGATCCTGTACATGCCGACCACCTTGCCGGGCCTGTCCGTTACCGAAGCGCAACGGCTGATGGAACTCGAAGACCGCACGCTAAAAACCTTCCCCGAGGTCATCACCGTCTTCGGTAAGGCCGGGCGCGCCGATACCTCGACGGACCCGGCACCGTTCTCCATGATGGAAACAGTTGTGGTGCTCAAGCCCATGAACGAGTGGCGACACACGGAACGCTTTTTCTCGAACTGGCCCAAACCGTTCCGAGTCGTGCTCGGCCATATTTGGTCCGAGCACATCTCGTGGGAGGATCTCATCAATGAGTTCGACCGTGCCCTGCAAATCCCCGGCAACGTCAACGCGTGGACAATGCCGATCAAAGCCCGTATCGACATGCTCAGCACCGGCGTCCGCACCCCGATCGGCATCAAGGTCTTCGGCGCCGACCTCAACAAAATCCAGGAAATCGGTGAACAAATCGAAAGCATCCTGCGCAACGTGCCTGGCACCCGAAGCATCTACGCCGAACGCGCGGCAGGCGGTTATTTTGTGGACTTCGTGCCCCGGCGAGAGGTGCTTGCCCGTTACGGTCTGACCGTCGCTGACCTGCAAGACGTGATCATGACCGCGGTCGGCGGTGAGAACATTTCCACCACCATCGAAGGTCGCGAACGCTACACGATCAACCTGCGTTACCCGCGCGACCTGCGGCAAGACCTCGACCAACTTCAGCGCGTGTTGGTCACTGCGCGCACTAGCGGCATGGCCGCCGGCTCAGCCAGTGGCGGCGCCATGAGCGGCCGCGCGTCGAGCAGCAGCGGCGCGGGCGTCATCCAAGTCCCGATCGGCGAATTGGCGGACATCAAACTCGTCAACGGCCCGGCGATGATCCGCGACGAGAATGGCATGCTGGCAGGCTACGTTTACGTGGATATTGCCGGCCGCGACATCGGCGGTTACGTCGAAGAAGCCAAGAAAATCGTGGGCGAGAAAGTGAAACTCCCCACGGGCTACTCCATCATCTGGAGCGGCCAGTACGAGAACATGCTGCGGGTACGCGAGCGATTGAAACTGATTCTGCCGGTGACCATCGTGCTGATCTTCCTGCTGCTCTACATGAACACCAAGTCCACATTCAAGGCGCTCGTTGTGATGCTGGCCGTCCCGTTCTCGCTGGTCGGCGCGGTCTGGCTGCTGTATCTCTTGCACTACAACATCTCAATCGCCGTCTGGGTCGGCATGATCGCGCTGATGGGCCTCGACGCCGAGACTGGCGTGTTTATGCTTCTCTTCCTCGATCTGTCTTACGAAGATGCGAAGAAGAACGGCCGCTTGGGGAGTCTCGCCGACTTGCACGAGGCAATCATCCACGGCGCCGTCAAACGGATCCGGCCCAAGATGATGACCGTCGCCGCTGCGTCGATGGGTTTGATGCCGATTATGTGGTCGACCGGCACCGGTGCCGACATGATGAAACGCGTGGCTGCGCCGATGGTCGGCGGATTGTTCACCAGCTTCATCATGGAACTGCTCGTCTATCCCGCGATTTACCTGCTGTACAAATGGCACAAGGAAGTCAAACCGTCATTACAGGAGCCATGAAAGATCGAATCGCCTGTTGTAGCTGCGCTTCTGTGAAGCGCGGGTCGTTGACCGTCGCGGGAACGATTCTCAGCGCAATTGCCGTGGCGGTCGCAACGGCGTTCGCCAGTCAAGGCGACAACGCAAAAGCCGGCACCGGGTCAACACCCGAGAAGCAGGCGTACGAAAACTACATCAAGATTCAGGTGGCACTCGCAGCCGATTCGATCAAGGGCGTTCCCGAGGCTGCGCAAGCCATTGCCCAAGCGGTGCGCGCTGACGCGGACAAGAAACTTCCCACCGCGGCAGCGGAACAAGCAGAGCAGGTCGGCAAAGCGGCCAAGGTGTCGGCGGCGCGCGAAGCGTTCAAGGCGTTGAGCCAAACGCTGATCGGTTTCCGCAAGAAGAATCAATCGCTGATGGCGCAGTACCACGAGGTTTACTGTCCGATGGCCGATGCCAGTTGGCTGCAGCCCGACAAGAACGTCAAGAACCCGTACTTCGGCTCCTCAATGCTCCATTGCGGCACGGTGAAGAACTGATCCGTGCCTCGGAAGTTGGTACCCCCGGCGTGATTCGAACACGCGACCAACGGTTTAGGAAACCGCTGCTCTGTCCATCTGAGCTACGGGGGCACATTCAATATCACCTTACACTGACCGGTCCCGCCTCGCGACCTGCCCCGACACCATGTGTCGGGGTTTCACCCTGATATTGTCCATCGGAGCTGAGCTACGGGGGCAATCGCGTGACGAGCGCCCGGTGCGACATTGAAGTCTACTCCAGCCGTCGCGCGGTGCGAGTCAAAAGTGCGGCGCGGCGAACGCAAGGTGCTGCGGATTGCGTGCGCCACGAGAGCCATTGAGCGCGGGAGCCGTTTAGCACTCGGTCTTGGTAATTAGGGGAAAAGAGTCGAGAGGAAGACTGGGGCGGCTGCCGCTCCTGTGTTCCTTTGATGTTTTTTTAGGGCGCTTTTTAACTTGCAATCGTGAGGTTAAGCGTGGTAGAAGTGTATCCGGGATGAGGCTTTTTCTGTCGTTGAAGGCAGGATAGGATATGAAGCGAACAAGCAAACCCCTTTCTCTTGGACTCGTCGCGCTCGTATGTTTCTTCCTCGGCAACGGCTTCGCGCACGCAGATACGATCTACGTGGCAAACTCGGGCAACAACACGATTGAGGAATTCGATTCCAGCGGAACCGGGTCGGTCTTCGCCAACTCGGGCTTGAACCACCCTCATGGTCTTGCCTTTGACAGCAGCGGCAATCTCTACGTAGCGAATTATCTTGGCAATACGATTGAAAAATTCGATTCCAGCGGAACCGGGTCGGTGTTCGCCTCGGGCTTAAACTGGCCTCGCGGTCTGGCCTTTGATAGTAGCGGCAATCTCTACGTGGCGAACTCGGGCGAACACACGATTGAAGAATTCGATTCGAGCGGAACCGGGTCCGTCTTCCACAACTTCACATCGAGCTTGCACCCTCAATGTCTGGCCTTTGAAAGCAGCGGCAATCTTTACGTATCGATGAATAGAGTGGCAGGTGGCAACCCGGAGATCAAGAAAATCGATTTGATCGGAAACGAGTCCGTCTTTGCCAGCTCGGGTTTGAACGACCCGTGGGGTATCGCGGTGCAGGTTCCCGAGCCTGCGACCTGGGGCTTGCTGGCGTTGGGCGCCAGCGCCCTCCTCGGCGGTCTGCGATTGCGGCGCCGATCATCGTAATCCGCTGCGCTGAACGCAGTCCTTTGAACCGCCTCTCCGGCTCACGCTGGAGAGGCGGTTTGCTAAATCAGAAGACCAAGAGCAAGTTATCAGCCCACTGCTCTAGCAATCTGCAATCGGATGGTTCGCAAATCGTTCAATGTGGGGAGGCGGGCTGAACGGTTCGCTGTGGTAGTTCTTGGCGGCGTGAAGCGCAGTTGGTCGGCATGGGCGAAATGCGGCGGGCGGTGCGGGGCAGGGGGTTGCGGAGTCCAGCGCATGCAGCGTAGGACGTTCCATCTGCGTTATGTTTTTGACGGGCAGAATCGGAGTGGGGAAGGGGAGCGACGTGCCGTAGCGGTCAGCCAGCGTCGGACGTCGAGGATCGCTTGATCAATTTGCGCAGTCGGGCGCTGGTTTCGTCTCGATCCAGAACGCTCGCCGCAACCGCCAGCGTCAACTCCTCCCATTCCGGGCCGTCGGGTTTCGGTTCCATCCCGTTGAGACGAAGAAACACGATGCACGCGCCGAGCGCAGCGCGGTTGTTGCCGTCAACGAACGGGTGGTTGCGGCACAAATAGAACAGGTATGCCGCGGCGACCTCGGCGAGGTCGGCGTAGAGCGACTTCCCGCCAAAGCTCGCCTGCGGCACGGCGGTGGCCGACTCCAGCAAAGCCGGGTCGCGCACCCCGTCCGACCCGCCGAACCTGGCGATAGCCTCGGCATGAATCTCCCGGACGATCTCCACCGTCAGGTGAAAACAGTTCTCGGGCGACACGCTCATGCGAGCTTCTTCATCGTCCGCCCGTAATCTTTCATCGTCTCCTTGACGACCCGCGACACTTCCGCACGCGGCGGCCGGGGATGGATGGGCGTCAGCGTGATCGTGCCGCCCTCGTGGACCACAACGTTCACATCGTCGCCCTGCTTCAAGTGCGCCAATTCCATCAACGCCGCGTCGAAGATGATGCCCTGCGAGTTGCCGACTTTGGTAATTGTCTTGATCATGGTGTAATACTATGTTTTACGGAGAGGGAAGTCAACCGTAGATTACGCAGATGACACTGATGACGAGACGATCCACTTCTTCAGATTCTTCGGCGATCACGTGAGGCGCTGGCAAGTCCGGCGAATGCTCTGGCGATTCATCCTTGAGCCGGACGTCAGGTCAGGGTGACGGCTCAAAGATCACGAAACCACTTTCGTTTGTGCCCAGGAAATATCCTGCGCCAGAACCGTCGATTTGCAGCACCAATCCTTTGAAACTGATTGCCTTGCTCAGTTCAGGATGCGTGAAATTCCCACTGAACTGCCCTGTTGTGAGTTGGAGTTTCATCTTCAGATTCTCGGCGCCGGGAGAAGCGACGGTCACATTGCCCACCGCATCGACGGTTACCGTCTTCACGATGCTGCTCAACAGATTGCCGCCTCCCAAGGTAAACAGTTTGCTCCCCGCAACCGACGGGCCGCCGGCTGACGGCGATACGTATATCTGGCCGAGCAGCGCAACGTCGGTTGCGAAACCGGCGGAATAATAATGAGAAGTCGGCAGGGCCGGTCGGATCCAGTCCACCGTAGCTTCGAGCGTGTCATTCGTGTCGAACGTCACCCAGCCAATGCACGCGCCTTGATTCTTGTAGAGCGCGTCATACAACGGCCACGTGCCATGCTTGGACACCGGCGCGTTGGCCGTGATCTTTGTCCCATCCGCCAGCACTCCGCTCAGTTTTCCATCGCCTGTCGTTGTGACGGTCAACGTCCCGTAGCCGTATCCCTGCGGAATGTCCGGGTCGTTCCCTGTGGGCGGGGCCAACACAATCGTATAAGTACCGGCCGACGGACATGGATTGGTGCGGCTGAACACAGCGCGATCCGCCAGAAGCTCGGACGTGAACGTCCCGTCAGACACCGTTCCCGTCACCGTTCCCGTGATCCGCTCGGTGCCGCCGGTCACATCCAAATGCAGGATCACCTGCAACGGATTCGGCCCCGGGCGCGCGACGGCGTTCGTCGTGTTGCCCGAATCATCAAACTGTCCCTTGAACGCCGACCGTACGCCGCCCATGGTCAGGTTGGCGGCAAATGTTCCCGTCTTGGAGAGGACAAGTTGGATTCTCCCCGAACTTGGATGCGAAGGCGCATTGGTTGGAATGGCCAAACCGTTGTACGTGCCAGACAAGGAACCCGGTGTCGCCAACGTGTTGGTGCAAGCTTGCGCGCTCGGGGCTGACGTCTCGCCTTCGTTATTGTAAGCCGCGACGGTATAGCAATAATCGGAGTTTGGCGCCAAACCCGTGTCCGCATAACTCGTTGCCGTAGTCGTGCCGATCTGCGCGCCGTCACGGTAAACCTTGTACCCAGCGAAACCTAACCCGCCCGAACTTGTGGAAGAATTCCAGCTCAGATTGATCTGGCTGGCCGAGATCTGCATTGCCGCAAGCCCCGTCGGTGTTGTGGGCGCCACGGCGTCACTGACAACGATGTAGTTGGTTAGCGTCATCGTGCTCGCGCCCGCGGGACCGCTGACGGTCAAGCTCACCGTATTGGTGCCCGCCACCGAGTAGGTGTGCGTCAGGATGTTGGCCACCGTGTTGGTGGTCGAGCCGTCACCGAAACTCCAGAACCGATTTGTGAGCGTGCCCGTCGAGGTGTCCGTAAACGTCACGGTCAACGGCCACGCCCCGAAAGTCGGCGTCGCCGCGAAACCGGCCACTGGCGCAACGGGGGCGGTGGCGATGACGCTGTTGATCCAACTGACGTTTGCCGACACGCGCGTGCTGTAGAACGAGCTGGGTATGTCAAACGGTTGGTTGGGAACATACGTCGAATTTGTGGGGCCGTTAATGTAGAAGCCGCCCATGTCCACGAGAGCCGCGTCGAATTGGGTGTTCGTCGTGCCGTCTAGGCTGAAGGGACCGTCAATGCTGTAATGAATCCCAGCCAGTTTCCACGTCGAGCCGTCCCGAATGAACATCGCGCCACTGGAGTCGCCCACGGATAGATGGCATTCGTTTCTGGTTCCATTCCGGTCGAAATGAACCTGAAGCAATGCGCCAACGCTTTGATCTGTGTACGCGGACGAGATAACATTCTCGCCCCAGCGCAGCACGCCGTCGCTGGTTCCCCATTTCCAACCCTTCAACTGCTTGCTCACCGTCACGGCAGCGCCCCGTTGCGTGCCGCGCCCGAAAACGACGCAACGCCGTCCGACCTCGTTGCTCGCCGTGTACAACGGGGCATACAAAGGAAACGTTTCCGCCACCTGCCAGACGCGCAGATCGCAATCCGGGCAATCCGAGAACGCAACCGTGTGGTACGTGAATCCATTCAGCACGAATACCTCTCCCGTCGTGCCGCCGATGTGCTTGGCAGCGAGAAAAAACATCGGCGCGATCGGTGTGCCGAGAAAACTTTTCCATTGACCTTCGTATTGCCAGCCGCTGTTGGCGAGCGCGCCACCCGGTGCAGTGGTGTTGTACGTGGGATCGTCGGTTGATTTGAACAAAACAGCGTGAGACGACGGCAACCACACGAGAACGCTCGCCACCTGCCACACAGCTATCAGGAGACAACCTCGGACTCGCACAACGGCCTCAAGAGGTTTCCTGCGCTTGGCTGAACCGCAGGAGGCACTGTCCGGCACCCGTGCAAATCTGGTCCTGCAGCTCGAAATCAACGTTCCCGAATTCTTTGGCCCAGACGGCGTAATCCGTACGACAAATGGTGCTCCCGACTTTCCCAGAGAGATGTTCTCTGCCTGATTTGATGATCTGATTGTGCCACGGGCAGCTTTTGGCGATGATGGTGAAACCTCGTGCGTGCTTCCGGGCCTCAAATTCAAACCCTTCCAGTTGGAACCGGGTCGTAAAGCACTCGTACAGGCCGTCGATGTCCTGGGTTGCATTCAACAAGGACTTCAGTTTACGGGCCTGGACTTTGGGCAGAACCTTCCAGACTTCGTTGTCGATCTCCAGTGCGGCCTCAAACCCATGCTTCTCTTCCGCTTTCATGAACCACAAACCGTCAACGGCGGTGAAGGAACGCTGAAAGTATTCAGTTGCCTGTTGGTCGGTCAAATGTTTCATCGTCGAATGCGTTGTCTCCTGTTTCAGTGCTCAAGCTACCACATCCATGGGCGATTGGGGAATCAAACAACCGGACAAGGGCTGGCCATAGAAGCAGACCGCCGCAGCTTCTCGGGATCTTGAATGTTCGGGTCGAGCCGGATGGCCTCAGCTTCCTTTGTCGTTGACGACGAGCCAAGAGTGTCACACAGCGGATGCTCTACCGAAAAGCTGTAACCCAGACCTGTAACCCGACGAGGAAAGATGAGCGTCTTCAGGAGGACTCAGGGAAAAGTGGTGAGAGCGTGGAAGCCTTGATTTTCGTGGCGTTGCTGACTGAAGTCGATTGAAGAGGAAATGAGCAAAAATGCGCTGTTTGCTTCAGGAAACCGCTGCTCTGTCCATCTGAGCTACGCCGTGTGATCGAACCGCGCAGAATCGGAGTGGCGAATTGGCGCGATGTGTTTTAAGGTAGGCCAAGCCCCGAACGCATTCGGGGCGAGCGAAGATAAACAGGGAGATCGAGAATGGATATCTTGATTCAGGCGGATGGTTTGACTCTCACGGAAGGTTTGCAGAGTGCAGTCGAAGAAAAAATCGGCCGTATTGTGCAATACGCACCCCGTGCAGTGCGTGCGCGCGTGCGGCTGCGCAAGGTCAGCGCGCACCCGTCCCAATCACAGTACGTGGTGCGCGTGCTCGTCGAACTGCCCGGGCGCGACCTCAGCGCCGAGCAAATCGGGCCCGAGCCGCTGCTGGCATTGGACATCGTGGCCGAGAAGATTGAACGCCGCTTGCGCAAGCGGAAAACAGAGCGATTGGCGCGGCGGGACCTGCGCAACCTGCGCGCCAAAGAAAAGGCGCAGTCTTAGCAAGAAGAACACGGTCGAAACTGGCGGCGATCATTTCGTCATCGCTTCCACCGAGCGCGCCACACCCTCGGCGACGCGCGCCATGAAATCCAAGTTCAGGGTTTTGATAGTGTCAGTGCTCTGATGATAATGCGGGTTTCGAAACCAAGACGTGTCAGTAATCATCAGCGCCGGATAGCTCGATCCCCGGCCATGTGACTAGCCGAGGTATGCGACGAGCACGGCGACATCCATCACGTCCAGATAATGTACTCGGCGGCCGCGCGCAACCTGCGCGGATGGATGAACGAGTTGCGGTCGCCGACCAAGTTTTGAAGGTGGGCCAGCAGGTTCTCTTTTCTCATCCTCTCGATCACACTGTTATGGTAGTTTCGCGGCATGTTCGTTCGCAATGTGATTCTGGATTGGTCGGGCACACTGATCGATTACCCGATGCCCGTATTCAGGACGACCGACCACCTCGAAAGACTGCGTGCGACGTCGCCCGATCTGATCTGCGAGCATCTCGGCGAGCTCCAGCAAACTCTGGCTGAGCGGGTGCCTGTTCATGGATAAGATCGTCATCAGAGATCTTGAGGTGGACACGCAGATCGGCGTCACCGAAGCTGAGCGCGCGCACGTCCAGCGGCTGCTGGTCACGGTGGAAATGGAGTGCGATCTCACTGAGGCGGGCCGCACCGACATGGAAACGGCGACCACGCCTTACGATGTCGTGGCCAACCTCATCCGTCAGGTGGTTGCCGAACGACCGCGCAAGCTGGTCGAGGCAGTTGCCGACGCAATTGCGGAAGCGATTCTTTCACGGCGGCTGGCGCGAGCCGTGACGGTCGAAGTCAAGAAGTTCAGCATCCCCCGCACCCAGTACGTTTCCGTAGAAATCCGCCGCACGCGGTGATCGCGCAATTCCCGTTGACCTCCGAAGTTGCGATAATCTAGAATAACTTTGGTCTGGCATGAGGTTCAATCAAGTGAGCATATCTCGATGGGGGCGTCAGATTCTCCTCCACTGCGTCCTTTTTGTTGTCGGCATCGTCCTTCTTGCCCATGCTGACACCGTTAAACTCAAGGATGGCGCCGTTCTCGAAGGTGATGTCGTCTCCGAAGACGACACGCAACTCACCGTGGAGGTGAGATTTGCGTCGGGGACTATTACCAGCAAGCGGACCGTTAGGAAAACCGATGTCGTGCAAATCACCCGTCTGACTGAGGAACAAAAAGCTCAGCGCGCAATGGAAAGAGCCTTTGAACAAGTGCAAGAGTATCAACTCGACCCGAACACCAGCGAGCCCCTGAGCTACTACGACCACGTCGTCAATGACGTCTTCCGTCCATTCCTTCGCCTGTACCCCAATTCGCCTCACGAGGAGGAAGGGAACAAGAAGATCGCAGAGTGGACCGCCGAGCGCGACAAGGTGGCCAGCGGTCTCGCGCGGATGGGCAACGAATGGATCCCCAGAGACGAGGCGGAGAGACGGATCGAGTTGTTGCGTGCCCAGCGTCTCTTGGCTCAAGGGCAGGCGGCGCTGACCCAAAGCAACTTTTCACAGGCGCTTGAGCAGTTCAAGGCTGTCATTTCCTATTCGAAGCGGCCCGAAATTGTGGACGTGGCGAAACATTTCTACAACGAAACCTCGCGTCTGTGGCTCCAATCGCTCGAACACCAGCAAGAACTCCTCAGCGACGAAGCCAAACTGTATGAGGATCGAGTCGCGCGCACCCTGCAGAAGAGAAACGACGCAGAAGCAAGACTCAAGGCTGCCAGGCGGACAACCAACGAAGCAAACGTAAACACAAACTGGCTGGGCGAAGAGACATTGACTGCCAAGATGCGCACGGACTACGAGCACGCTTATGTCGAGCATGTGGAGGCTTCGAACCACCTGTTGGAACTCCAAAAGCTGTTGGCTGGCCTGGAGCAGTCAATTCTTGAGGCGAAGAAACGAGCGGAAGCCTATGTGGTCGGCCCGCCTCAAACCGGCTCACAAACAACACAGCTTGCTACGAACCAAGCATCCCCGTCAACTCAGCCCCCGTCATCGCCGCCACCGCCACCTCAGTCAACTGTGCTCGCACCAATCGGCGATCTCATCCAGCGTTATTGGGTATTCGGCGTTGTCGCTCTCCTCGGCGTACTCTGGGTGATCAGTCGATTCTCTACTCGGCGCTGAAGCTCCGCACCCCTGTCACTTCCAGTACTTGTCGAAGTCGTCCACGTTAGCCTTGTCAAACGTCGGGAAGCGGGTGTGCGCGCAATCGTTCGTCCCAATGTGCAGCCAGTTTTTCTCTACCGCCCGATAAATGTGAATTGGGACCTGATCCAGCGGCAGCGTCAAAGCATTGCGGTTGTACGGCTCCCAGATCTTGGGCGCAATGACCGACAAGCTGGTCATCACGCAGCAGACGAGAATGGTGGCGGAGATTGTGCCAAAGACCATCCCGACCACCATGTCCACAATCTTGGGGTAACTGGGAATAGACCCCTGTGTGACGCGACTCATGAACAAAATGAGTGGAAGGCAACCGATCAGGAACAGCGCCCAATAAGATCCAAAGGCGGCGTAGCTTGCTGTATCCGGTGACCACCAAGACACGACCCAGCGAGTCAGCGGGTACCAGTACCGGAGCGAGACCATCATCGCCAAAAACAACAGCAGCGTGCTGGTCGCCTCGTAAAACGCACCGAAGTGCATGCCCAGCCGCCCCAACCCCAAGATGACCAGGATCGCCAACACGCTGATTGCGACCATTACGTTCTCGACCATATCAGCTCGCCTGCAACACTTCTTCAACGGTGGTGATGCCGTTGAGGATTTTGTCCGCGCCATCCTCGTGATACGTGCGGAAGCCCTTCTGGAGCGCCAGTTCGAACAACTGCTGGTAGCTTGCCCCTTCGTTGATGGCCCCGCGAATCGCCCCGTCGAGGAACAGCAGTTCGAAAATTCCTGTCCGCCCTTGATAGCCTGTTCCGTCGCAAGCCTCGCATCCGACGGCCCGGTAAATCTGCGCTCCTCCCGGCCACGCGAGCCCCACATCGTTGAGTGCGTCGGGCTCGGCCCGGTACGGCTCGCGGCAGCGTTTGCACAACACCCGCACGAGCCGTTGCCCAACAGCTATCAGCAGGGCGGAGGAGATTTGATACTTTTCCACACCCATCTCTTCCAACCGCGCGATGGTACCGGGCGCGTCCTTGGCATGCAGCGAACTGAATACGAGATGGCCGGTCAACGCCGCCCGAATCGCAATTCTGGCGGCTTCGGCGTCACGCATTTCGCCCACGAAGATCACGTCCGGATCCTGCCGCATAATCGAGCGCAACCCCGATTCGTACGTGACGCCTGCCTTCGGATTCACGGGAATCTGTGTTGCCCGCTCCAACTCGTATTCCACGGGATCCTCGATGCTCATCAGGTTCAGCCGCTTTCTGTCCAGCCGGCTCAAGGCCGCATACAACGTGGAGGTCTTTCCCGAACCCGTCGGGCCGGTCGCCAGGATGATCCCGTTGCGCGAGTGAATCACCTTGTCAAAATCGTGCATCATCTGCTTCGGCATCCCCAGTTGGGCAAGGCTGAGGATTCCGCTCTTTCGATCCAGTATCCGCATCACGATCTTTTCCCCGTGCATGGAGCTTGTCGTGGCCACACGGAAATCCACTTCACCCGCCCGGGTGCGTACGCGAAACCGTCCATCCTGCGCCTTGCGACGTTCGGCCACATCGATCTGCGACAACGCCTTCAGCGCGGTGGCCACGCGAAGCCCGTCAGCCTTTTCAAACACCAACCGCTCTTGCAGCACGCCGTCGATGCGAAACCGCACGCGGTAGCCGGTCTCCATCGGTTCGATATGCACATCGCTGGCCCGCTCGATCATCGCACTTTCCAGCACTTCCCGCGCGGCCTCGATGCCCGTCATCTCGGGCGCGTCTTTCCTGGTTTGAATCGGATTGCGGTCAACGTCCAGAAACTCCATGTTGATACTCTGCGTCTTGAGGCGACCGGCGGCGGTGATCTTGGTGCGACCACCGAACAGACCGCGTTTCTTGGGGGCCTCTTCGGGCTTCAAGCCGGCCACGCGTCCCGTCAGCGTTCGCGGTTCGGCCACTTGCTGCAGGCGCCGCCAACGCGAAATCAGATAGAGCACAAAGCCGAGGCCGGGCAGCAACAGCACGTCGGCATTGGCGCGCTTGATTTGCTCAGGCGTCCCTTTTACATCGCGTTGAACCCAGAGCAACATCCCAATCCACGCCATCGACAATAATGCCGCGCCGACCAGAAAGTAATCCATTTTCCGATTCCAATTATCTTTCCAATTCCAGTCTCTCGAACCCGAAGGATGCGGCTCGGCGTTGGTGCCGGCATTCAAGGAGACGCCCGCAAGACTCGGAGCAGGACTCTTGGGCGGCGAGAAGGGAACGCCGTCGATACTGGCAATCAACGAGTTCGTCAGGGTGATGGTGCCATCCTTGACCTCGATTTCAATGGTGAAGGCGTCACGATTCAGGATTATTACGTCGTGGAACCTGCGACCGTTCTTGAGCTTAATGTCAGTCGCTGATGCACAAACCACGCTGAGCAGCCAAGCCAGCGCGATCCACGCGAGGTTTCGCTTGGCACTGCACACCCACATATTGCCTATTTTTGCGCGATTCGGGCGTGAGTCAACTGCGAATTGAGCGCTGCGGAGCGTCAGGCACCGCCAAGAGGCCTAGTGGCTAGTCGTCCGCAGGTTCTTTGGCGGCAAGCTTCTCGGTTTCGACAGAGTGGTTGCCGAGCGCCTTGATCATTCCCGTCTTGCGGGCGTACTCGAAGATCCCCCCCGCATCGATCACAGGGCGGGCGTCGCTGAGAGATTTCGTCTGGAAAACTTTCCCTGTCTTCACAACTTTGAGAGCGTTGGCATCGAGGTCGAGTTCAACTTCATCGCCCGTGTGAATCGCCTCGCAAATGCGCTGTTGAGATTCGACAGGATAGAGTTCGCCCGTGGCAACACAGTTGCGAAAGAAAATCCGCGCAAAACCTTCAGCCACGACCGCCTCACACCCGGCGGCACCTAGAGCAATGGGCGCATGCTCGCGGGAACTGCCACAGCCAAAATTGCGACCCGCAATGACAATTGCGTACGGAGTTTTCGTCTGATCCTCTGGAACGAAACGTGTCGGGTATTGATCTTTCGGCAAACCGCGCAGCGCGTAACTGCCGAGCTTCTCGTATTCTTCGGGAATTGTCGGCACAAGCGTCAGGTATTGCGCCGGGATGATCTGGTCCGTGTCGATATTGTCGCGGACAACGTAAGCTTTTCCTCGAATGACTTTACTCATGGCCGACGAAGCCTAAGCAAACTGCGGCTGTGAATCAACACCTGTTTCGCACCCTCGCAATTTCCTGCGTTGGCAAGGCAGTTGCTTAAACGTAATCCATGGCCGAGTACAGCGACCCAGAAAAGAATTATACGCTTGAGTATCCCGAAGGCTGGCTGCCGTTGACGCATGAAGGCTCACCGCACGTGAGCCTGGCGAGTCTGACCACTGGCGGCTATCTCAAGATTGAGGCTTACCAATTTGAACATCCGACGCCGGAGGAAATGCGGCCCGAGCGCACGCTACGGGCATTGACCGATTGCGAGAAACGGTCATGGCCGCAGATTGACACCCCGTCGATTAGCTGCGGCTCCCGCGGCGGCATGACCACGGCCTACATGGGCTACACGCGGATCGAACCGAAAGGCGACAAACACGCGGCCGATTTTGGCCACACCCGCGCCTGGGTGTTCACGCGCGGAAATATTCAAGTTCGTTGCCTTTACCGCTGCCGCAGCAGCGACGCGGGGATCGACGACGCGGACTTGGATGCGATCATCGGATCGCTGACCATCAATTATGCGCCGCATCTGGATGCCGCCAGCTTCACCAATTATTACTACAGCCTGCTTAAGCGTCACCGCCCCCAACTCGCCGTCAAACGCCCTGAAGGTCTGGCACTCACGCTGAACGACGGTCAAACGATTCTGCTGGAGCATTTGTTCAACCATTACTTGCACGAACCAGAACGTCTGGATGAGTTGATCGAGTCGCATATCGGACTGTTGGATTGTTGCGGCGATGACGTGCCGGACCTGACGAACTACCAATTGGTCAAGCCGCTCTTGTTCCCGAAGATCTGCCGCGCCAGTTCCAGCAGCCTGCCGCCCCATCGTCTCAAGCTGTGGCCGGGCATTGCCATCAGCGCCATCGTCCAAGGCACCGTGTTCAACTACGGCGTCAACACGGAACGACTCAAAAACTGGGGGTTCACGTCGCTCAGCGAGATCGAAGAGGACTTGATGGATAACCTCTACAACATCCCCCCCGTCGCGCCGCGCGGATTGCGGGATGAGGATGGCGTGACGCAGGCGATCAGCTACATTGACCATCCGTTCAGCGCCGCGTTTGTGTTGTTCGAGGATTTCTATCAAACGACAGCGCACAACCTCGACACGAGCGAGTTTTTGGTCGGGCTACCTGACCCGAGTTGCGTCTCGTGCTTCCGCGATGACGATCCCCGCTTCGTCGTCCAGCACACCGCCATGTTGCGCTGGGACTACCATCGCAGTGTCGAGCGATTGACGGATACCATCTACCTCGTGACCGGTCCCTCTACTGCGCAGGATGTCAAGCCGTACGACATTCTCCACTGCTGCGCAAAAAAAAACTGAAGTTGCTTCCCGCCGAGGCTACTCCAGCAAGCTTGCCCTCGCGCGGCGCTTTTATTTTTCCGGTGCCTGGCTGATCGCGTCGGTCATTTCTCCCGTACTGCCTTGACCGCCAAGATCCCGTGTTGTGTGCTTGCCTTCGCGCAAAACGGTGACCGTCAGGGTGTCGCCGATGGGCGTGCTGGTGACTCGCTCCACCAGTTCGCCGCCGTTGCGAATGGGCTTGCCGTTCACCGCCAAGGAGCCCCAGATTTTGGTGAAGAGTCGATAGAGCCCAACCCGCGAATTGGCGCTTTCGGCCAGCA
>JBEKFI010000004.1:0-48390 GCA_050013395.1 Verrucomicrobiia bacterium
ATCATGATCTTGCCGACGATCATCCGCACTTCCGAGGAGGCGATCCGCGCCGTGCCAACGTCTTACCGCGAGGTGAGTTTCTCGCTGGGCGCGACCCGCTGGGAGACAGTGATCAAGGTGGTGCTGCCGAACGCGCTGCCGGGGATCGTGACGGGCGTGATGCTCGGCATCGGGCGTTCGATCAGCGAGACGGCGGCGGTGATTTTTACGGCCGGGTCGTCGTTGCGGCTGCCGCACTCGGCATTCGATTCGGTGCGGACAATGGCCGTGCATTTTTACATCCTCGCCCGCGAAGGATTGTCCAACGAGAACGCCTACGGCACGGCGGCGGTGCTGATCGTCGCCGTGTTGATGATCAACCTGACAGCCTACTGGTTGATGCACCGCTTTATCGAGCGGCGCACGAAATAGGAACACATGACAGAGAGCGACACAAAGATCTCCGTGCGAAAGCTGAACGTGTTTTTCGGCAAGTTCCAATCGCTGCGGTGGATTACCATCAACGTGCCGAGTTGCCGTATCCTCGGCGTCATCGGGCCGGCTGGTTCGGGCAAGACGACGTTCCTGCGCGCGCTCAACCGCCTGAACGATCTCACGCCGGGCACGCATATCGAGGGCGAAGTGCTGCTCGACGGGCAGGACATCTATCATCCGAGTTTTGAGGTGGTGACACTGCGTAAGCGCGTTGGCATGGTGTTTGCCCTGCCGGTGCCGCTGCCGATGAGCATCTTCGACAACATCGTCTACGGCCCGCGGCTATCGGGCGTGCGCGACCGCGGTCGGCTCGATGAACTGGTTGAGCGCAGTCTGAAGGCGGCATTCTTGTGGGACGAGGTGGAAGACCGGCTGCACACATCAGCCCTGCGGCTGTCGGGCGGCCAACAGCAGCGGTTGTGTCTGGCGCGCGTGTTGGCCATGGAGCCGGAGGTCATCCTGCTCGATGAACCCTGTTCGGGACTTGACCCGATTTCGACGGCAAAGATCGAGGAGGCATTGACGGCACTGAAAGCGCGGTACACGATTGTCCTCGTGACCAACAACACCAAACAGGCGGCGCGCGTGGCCGACGACACGGCGTTCTTCTTGATGGGCGAGATGATCGAGTACGGCAGCACCAGCCAGGTGTTCACCGTGCCGCGCGAGCAGCGAACGAATGATTACGTGACCGGGAGATTTGGCTGAGCCAATGAGGGAGAACGTCATCACTGTCGCGAAGCTCGATCTCTGGTACGGCTCGTTCCAGGCGCTCATCGCCGTGGACATGGCGGTCGAGAAACAGAAGATCACCGCGCTCATCGGCCCGTCCGGCTGTGGCAAGTCCACGCTGTTGCGCGCGCTCAACCGCATGAACGACCCGATCCCCGGCGTCAAGATCACCGGCCAAGTGTTGCTGGAGGGACAGGACATCTACACGCCCCAAACTGACGTGTGCGCCTTGCGCAAGAAAGTCGGCATGGTGTTCCAGCGGCCGAACCCATTCCCGTTGTCGGTCTGGGAGAACGTCACCTTTGGCCTACGCGTGGCCGGGATGGGCAACCGCCGCCAGATGGAGGAAATCGTCGAGCGCAGCCTGCGCGGAGCTTGGTTGTGGGACAACCTGAAGGACAGACTGGAGAGTTCCGCGCTCGATCTGCCGCTGGATCAGCAACAGCGGCTGTGTGTGGCACGACTGCTAGCGGTCGAGCCGGAAGTCATCCTGATGGACGAGCCGTGCTCCACCCTCGACCCGATTGCCACAGCGAAAATCGAAGAACTGATGTTGGAATTGGTGAAGAAATACACGATAGTTATCGTGACGCACAACATGCAACAAGCCGCGCGCATCTCGCATTACTCGGGCTACATGCTCTTGGGCGAAATGATCGAGTTCGGACCGACCTCCGGTATCTTCACCAGCCCGAAAGATAAACGCACGGAAGATTACATCAGCGGGCGGTACGGTTAAGGCCCCCGCGAGAAGGAGACACAGAGTATGGAACGACATTTTCACGAACAACTGACGGTGCTCAAGCACCAACTCATCAAGATGTGCGCGCTGGCCGAGTCCATGATCGGCGAGGCCATCAAGGTGTTGGTGGAACGCCAGGCCGATTTGATCCCGGTTATCCGGCAACACGAAGCCGAGGTTAACCGGATGCAGGTGGAGATTGACGAGGCGTGTTTCACGTTGATCGCGCTGCATCAGCCTACGGCTTCCGACCTACGGTTCATCTTGGGGGTTGCCAAGACCAACAGCGACTTGGAGCGTCTGGCCGACCAAGCGGTGAACATCTCGCAGAAAGCCGAGCACCTGATGAAACACGAGCCGCTCAAACCCTTCGTGATCATCCCCAAGATGACGGCCATCGCGCGCAGCATGGTCAAAGACAGCCTCCACGCCTACGTTGATCGCCAGCCCGAGCAAGCCCGTGAAGTCATTGCGCGTGACAAACAACTCAACGACCTCAAGCGGCAGATCGTCGCCGAGATGTCGGACTTCATGGCCAAGGACCCTGCGACTGTTCCGTACGCGTTGGACATCGTGGTGGTGGCACACAACCTGGAACGCATCGGTGACCACGCCAAGAACATCGCCGAGAACGCCGTCTTCGTGGTCGAAGGCAAAGACATTCGTCACGGCACGGAACTCACTTAGTGGTTGTTGTCAATTTGTATCGGCAAAGCGGTAGCCGACGCCGCGCACCGTCTCGATGTAATCGGCAGCCTTGCCGAGTTTTTCCCGCAAGCGGCGGATGTGAGTGTCCACCGTCCGCGTGTCCACGTCGCCTTCGTAACCCCACACATCGGTGAGCAGGCGATCCCGTGTCTGCACGCGGCCGCGCCGCTCCATCAGCATCGCCAGAAGTTTGAACTCGGTCGCGGTCAGTTCGATCTCCTTGCCTTTGAGAGCGGCCTCGTGTTTGGCGATGTCCATGATGAGATCGCCGCATTTCAGGACCTCTGTGGGGGCGCCTTTGCCTTGCGCTCGGCTGAGGATTTTTTTGACGCGCAACACCACTTCCCGAGGACTGAACGGCTTGGTCACGTAGTCATCCGCGCCCAGTTCGAGGCCAACGATGCGATCCACCTCTTCCGCCTTCGCCGTCGGCATGAGGATGGGAATCGAGGCGGTTTTCGGATCGGCTCTCAACTGCTTGCAGACCTCTGTGCCTTCGACCTGTGGCAGCATCAGGTCCAGAATGATCAGCGAAGGAAATCCATCCCGCGCCTTTTGCAGCGCCGTCACCCCGTCGCGCGCCGTGGCGGTTTTGTAGCCCGCCTTTTGGAGGTTATACACGAGCAGATCCACGACGTCCTGCTCGTCGTCAACAATCAATACAGTCTCGCTCATGCTCTCAACTTCGTGACAACGTTGTCACATCCGCGCGGCGGCCATGTGACAATCCGGTTACGAACCTAGCGTCCGACAACGTCTTCGGGCAGCGCAAGCACGGCGCCTTTGCTGGCGCTGGTGACCAGGCGACAGTAACGACCGAGCCAGCCGGTGCTGATCTTCGGCGCGGGTTTCTTCCAGGCCGCGCGGCGCTGCGCCAGCGTGGCGTCGTCCACTTTCAGCGTGATCGTGCGGCGCGGGATGTCGATGAGAATCGTGTCGCCGTTGGCGACAAGCGCAATCGGGCCGCCTTCCGCTGCTTCCGGGCTGATATGACCGAGGCACAAACCCGCTGTGCCGCCGGAAAACCGGCCATCGGTAATGAGCGCGACCTTCTTGCCGAGTCCCTGGCCGCGAATCATCGAGGTCGGCGAAAGCATTTCGGGCATGCCGGGGCCGCCCTTCGGTCCCTCGTAGCGAATGACGACGACGTGGCCGGGCTTGACCTCCCGTTTGTGCAACGCGTCGAGGCATTCACCCTGCGATTCGAAGACGATGGCCTGGCCCTCGAAGACGAAACACTCCGGATCCACGCCCGCCGCTTTGATGACCGCGCCTTCCGGCGCGAGATTGCCGAACAACACCGCCAGTCCGCCATCCGCCGTGAACGGCGCTTCGATCCGGTGAATGACTTTCTCGTCCATGATCTCGGCGCGCGCGATGTTTTTGCCAAGCTTCTTGCCTGTGACGGTGATTGTGTCGAGGTGCAACGCGCCGGGTTTGCGGCTCAGTTCCTTCAGGATGGCACTGATGCCGCCCGCGCGGTCCACGTCTTCGATGTGCACGTCCGGTTTCGAGGGCGCAACCTTGCAGATGCAGGGGATGCGTGCCGAGACTTCGTTGAGCCGTTCCAACGGATAATCCACGCCGGCCTCGCGCGCGAGAGCGAACGTATGCAACACCGTATTGGTTGAGCCACCCATTGCCATGTCGAGCGCAAACGCGTTGTCGAGCGACTTCGCCGTGACGATGTCGCGGGGACAAATGTTCTTCTCCACCAATTTCATGATCTGGCGGGCCGCAGCGCGCGCCAGTTTCTTGCGGCGCGGATCGACGGCGAGAATCGTGCCGTTGCCTGGCAACGCCATGCCAATGGCTTCCAGCAGACAATTCATCGAGTTGGCCGTGAACATGCCCGAGCAGCAACCGCAGGTCGGGCAGGCGATGTCCTCCAGCAGTTTCAGCCGCTCGGCAGAGATTTCGCCGGTCTGCAATTTGCCGACGGCCTCAAAAATCGTGATCAGGTCTGCGGAGCCGCCCTCGGGCAGCCGGCCCGCCTTCATCGGGCCGCCGGTGATGAAGATGGTGGGGATGTTGACGCGCACGGCGGCCAGGAGCATGCCGGGCGTGATCTTGTCGCAGTTGGAAATGCAGATCATGGCGTCGAAACAATGCGCCTGCACCATCGTTTCCACCGCGTCGGCAATCAACTCGCGGCTCGGCAGCGAGTAGCGCATGCCGAGATGCCCCATCGCGATCCCATCGTCCACGGCGATCGTGTTGAACTCGAACGGCATGCCGCCCGCCTTGCGCACCGCGGCCTTGACGACCTCGGCGAACTTCTTCAGGTGCACGTGCCCCGGCACGATGTCCGTGTAGGAGTTGGCGATGCCGATGAATGGTTTTGCCATGTCGGCGTCGGTCACGCCGCACGCCTTCAACAACGCGCGATGCGGCGCGCGGTCCGGGCCGGCTTTGACGGTGTCTGATCTCATGGTGCTGTCCCTTTCGTAATTAACACAAACGCCATGCTGGCACTATAGCTCCTTTTTCGCCGCGGACAATCCGCGGCGAGTGCTGGTCAGCCTGAACGATTCTGGAAGCAATTCCGAGAGCAGATGAATGCGAATGCGGCGAATATTACGCGAGTCTGCGCACACGACAATGCAATCGCCGAATTCGGCGAGCGCTTGGCGGCAGGCGCCGCATGGGCTGAGCCGGGCGTGCGGAGCAACACAGGCGATGGCTTGGAATTCCCTGTGACCTTCGCTGACCGCTTTGCCGACTGCGATCCGCTCGGCGCAGATCGTCAGACCGTAGCTGGCGTTTTCCACGTTCGCGCCGGTGTAGACTTTTCCGCCTTTAGTGAGGAGCGCGGCGCCGACGCGAAACTTTGAGTAGGGGGCGTGGGCGTTGCATCGAGCGGCAAGGGCGGCGGTGATGAGCTTGCGGAATCTTTGAGGCGTGGTCGTCACAGCAGATTCACAAATTCAGTCAGCAGCTTGCCGAGTTTGTCTTGCGAGGCTTTGCTGATTTCCAGCACTTCCTCATGCGAGAGTTTCTTGCTGGTGATCCCCGCTGCGAGGTTGGTGATGCAGGAAATTCCGGCAACTTCGATGTTGTGGTAACGGGCGATGATGACTTCGGGGACGGTGCTCATGCCGACGGCGTCGGCGCCCAGCCAGGCGAACGCCTTGATTTCTGCGGGCGTCTCGTAGCTTGGCCCGGTGGCGGCGAGGTAGACACCGTGCCGCACCATCATCTGCAATTTTTCAGCAGCGGCATCCAACTTTTCACGCAGTCGCCCGGAGTACGCCTGGCTCATGTCCACGAACTTCACCCCGCCGTTGTCGTTCATACCCAGCAGCGGATTGACGCCCATGAGATTGATGTGGTCTTCGATGATCATCAGATCGCCGGGATTGAACTGCGGATTGATGCCGCCCGCTGCATTGGTGACGATCAGCACTTTAACGCCGAGGGCATCGACGACGTTAACCGGATAAACGATCTCCGCCAACGTGCGGCCCTCGTAGTAGTGGAATCGGCCACTGAGCACCATCAACTTCCTGCCTGCCAACTCACCGAAGATCATCTGGCCGGCGTGGCCTGCCACGGTCGGTTTCGGAAAATGAGGGATGTCCGTGTAGGAGATGACGATGGGCTTGGCGACGTCCTTCGCAATCCCGCCCAGAGCTGAGCCCACGATCAACGCCGCATCGGGCTTGAAGCCCGCGAGTTTTGACTCCAGAAATTCCTTCGTTTCCTTGACGTTCGCCATCATTGCTCTGAATTCCTCACTCGATCTTCTGCGTGACGAGTCTGGGTCTGGCCAAAACACGCTCTGCTGAAATTCCATACGCTTGCTGTACCATCTGCTCGGCTTCGGCAGCCCGAGCAGCATCACTGTAATGCATGATCATCAACGGTTCACCGGCGGCGACGCGATCGCCGATTCTTTTCGGTTGCTCGAATCCGGCGGCGAAATCAATCCGATCGCTCGCCAGTTTGCGGCCGCCGCCCAATGCGATCACCGCGTAGCCGATCTGGTCGCACTCAATTGCGTGGACGTAACCAGAGGTCTTGGCAGCGATTGGCTTTGTCTGCCTCGCCGCGGGCAAACGGTTCACATTCTCGCAAACCCGCGCGTCGCCTCGTTGCGCGGTAATCATCTCGGCAAATTTCTCCAGCGCCTCTCCGCTTGCCAGTTTCTTTTGCAGGATTTCCTTCGCCTCTGCAACACTTTTTGTTGCGCCTGCCATCAACAGCATCTCCGCCGCGAGCGCGAGCGTGACTTCCATCAGGCCGTCCGCCTTCGCCCTGCCGCTCATGATCTCGATACATTCGCGCACTTCCAGTGCGTTGCCGATGCATTGGCCGAGCGGCTGATTCATGTCCGTCTGCAGCGCGCAGACCTTCTTGCCGCAGCGTTTCCCGACCTCGACCATCGCACGGGCCAACTTCAGCGAAGCCTCCCGTGTGCGCATGAATGCGCCGCTGCCCCATTTGACATCGAGCACGAGGCCGTCAACGTTCTCCGCCAGCTTCTTGCTCATGATGCTGGCAACGATCAACGGCAGGCATGAAACGGTGGCGGTCACGTCCCGCAGCGCGTACAGCTTTTTGTCGGCGGGAGCAATCTCGGCGGTCGGCCCCGTGATTGCACAGCCGACCGAATCGGTAACCTGCACCAGTTCTTCCAGCGAGAGGTCCGTGCGAAACCCTGGGATGCTTTCGAGTTTGTCCAACGTTCCGCCGGTCGGCCCGATGCCGCGCCCCGAGATCATGGGAACCCTGACGCCGCAGCACGCGACGAGCGGTGCGAGGATGAGCGAAACCTTGTCGCCAATACCGCCTGTACTGTGTTTATCGGCGTAAAACGAGCCATCGCGTTCCCATTCGACGACCTTGCCGCTTTCCACCATCGCGCGCGTCAGCCACATCGTCTCGTCGAAGTTCATTCCCTGAGAACAGATCGCCATTGCCAGAGCGGCCATCTGGTAATCAGGCAATTTCCCGCGCGTGAACCCCACGACGAAGAAGCGAATCTCCTCTTGGGTCAACGCCTTCCCGTCGCGTTTGTTTTGGATGATCTGAGCCGGAAGCAGCATGCGTGGCGTTACCAGAACAAAACGGCCTGCTCCAGGCGCTTCGGAGCAGGCCGCTGAAACAGCATTGGCAGATTACTTCAGGTACCCCCAGCTAAACAAAAGCTGGTAGAAATTGTAGAGGACGATACCGAACTGTTTGGCTAGATAGCCGAGGGGGCCGAGCGGTTTCAGTCCTCCGCCCTGAATCGTGCCGCCCGCGCGGATCAAATCGACCTGCGCTGCCAGTTGCTGCAATTGGGACTCACTCAATCGAGCGAGGCGGGTGCTGACCTGCTCGCGGCTGATTCCCAAAGCTGTCAATTGCCCGGCCACAATCTTCTCGCTGAGAAATGCGTCCACCTTTTGACGAGCCGCTGATGCGCGCGATGATTCAACAGATTCGACAAGCGCGGCCCGCACGGAAGAAGACAGACCGACAACCATGACAACTAGTGCGACAAGTGAACGAGTGACCTTCATAAATCGCCTCCACTGTTACACGTGCACTATACGCAAAACAGCGGGGCTGACAAGGAAATTTTTTCCACGTTCCCAATCCAGTTCGGCGAGCGTGGTCTCGGCCCACAATTCGGATTTGGGGCAGACCGGAAGACGGTGGTGGACATGGAAAGACGTTCAGTGCGTAGCCGAGGGGGCGGGGTGGGACAGCTTCTGGCAGGTGGCGTCGAGAAACTCCAGCGAGCGGCGGGCGACCTCGGGTGCGCGATGGCTGTCGCACGAAAGTTCCACGTTGATCAGGCCGTTGTATTTGTTGTCGGACAGCACGCGCAGGATGACCACGAAATCCAGTTCGCCTTCGCCGAACATCAGGTGCTCGTGTTTGCGGTCGCGGACGTCTTCGATGTGGATGTTGCGGATCAGGTTGGCGAATTTGCCGTAGATTTGTCGGAACGGAGCGATCTCCGTGCAGAAAACGTGGCCGATGTCCAGTGTCAGCCCGAAGCGGGCGCTCGTGATGTGCTTCTTCAGCACCTCGAACTTCGCCATGTCGTTGACCAGCATTCCCGGTTCAGGCTCGAACGCCAATTGCACCCCGCGGCGCTTGGCGTGCTCAGCCAATTGCAGGCAACCCGTGACCAGCCAGTCCCAGGCCTGATGCTCGGGAGCGTTCGGTTCGGGCGCGCCCGACCAGAAGCTGACGCACTCGGCATTCAGCGCATGCGCGATGTCGATAGCGCGACGCAAAAACTCCAGCCGGATCTGGCGGCCCTCAACGCTGACGAGTGTCGGGTAATGCTTGCGTTGCGGGTTCAGCAGGTAACGCGCGCTCGTCTCCACCACCACGCGCAGCTTCAGTTTCTCCAGCAGTTGCCGCAGCCGCAGCCAATCAGCGGGTTCGGTGGTGAAGGGGTTGCAGTGATGATTGTCCAGCGTCAGCGCGACGCCACGGTAGCCGCAGTCGGCAATGATCTCGAGCGCCTCTTCGAGTTTGTGGTGCGCAAACCCGTTGGTATTGTAGCCGAAACTCAGGTTCATCTCGCGTGTTGTCCCGGCGCCATGCGACTCGCGATCTCGCAGCGCCAATAGGCTCGAAAAATAGCGTGAGTCTGCTAGATTTGCCAGTGCAAATGAGAAGGAAGGGGAGATTTCCAGCCGTCGTCGCCGGAAGCGCAATGACAGGGTTGCTCTGCCTTTTGCTTGCGGAAGCTTGCGTCGGCACCGTTTCTCCTCCGCTGTCGTTCAGTGATCCGAATCTGCTGCGAGACGCTCAGACGCTTCACCAGCGCGACCCTGCGCGCGCCGTACTGTTTCAGGGCAGAGGCATCAAACTGGCCGGTGAAGGCAAATTCGAGGAAGCGTTGCAGCAGTTCAGTCGCGCCGCCGCCCTTGATCCCGACAACTCCGCGATGTTGATCAACATGGCGTATTGCCTCGACAAGCTGCGCCGCTACGAACAGGCCGTTACTGAACTTCAGCGTGCCGAAAAGCTCGATCCAAAGAATCCGATCGTCTATTTGAATTGGGGCAACTCCCTCCTCAATCTGAAGAAACACCAGGAAGCCCTTGAGCCGCTGCAAAAAGCCAGCGACCTCGCCCCCAGCAATGCGCTCGTTCGCATCAATCTCGCCGCCGCCCTCACCAACTTGGGGCGACACAAGGAAGCCGCGCGCGAACTTGAACGAGCCGCTGCGATTGACTCGAAGAATCCCATGATCTTTCTCAACTGGGCCGTCATCCTGTCGACCGAAGGTGAGACCGCCCAGGCGATCGCGAAATACGAGCGGGTCATCGAGCTCGATCCAAAGAATCTGTCCGCCTACTACAACTGCGCCGCGCTGCTGGAAAAGATGGGCCGCCTCGATGGCGCGATTGAGAAGATTCGGGCGGCCATCACCGTCGAACCCGACAACGCGATGCTTAAGGACATTCTCGCGCGTCTCGTGCAAGCCCAGCGCCGGCAGCCGCCCGCCATCAGAGCGCCGGGGCAATAGACGCTGGGAGATCGAGGCGGCACGGGGCGACATGGACACTGCGGTCGCGGAGGTGGAAGGCGTACTGTGGCGTGTCCCACATTCGGCGCAGGGTTGGTTTGTGCGGGCGCAGTTGGCGGCGCGGCAAGGTGATCGCGAGAAGGCGATCCGTTGTTTGCAGCGCGTGATCGCCGAAGCGGGCGGAGGATCCGTCGGTTTACTGGTTTCTGGCGCGGCTGTTGGCGGGACAGGGCAGAACTGGCGAAGCAGTGCAGGCATACGAGGATTGTTTGCAGCTCTGGGTCGGTTCACCCGAAAAGAAGGGGCAAATCCAAGGCGAACTCCAAAAACTGCGTGACGGCAAGCCAAAGCCGTAAATCGCACTTGCGCGAAGAAGTTTTTTTACTATTGTTCCGGCGGCATGAGGAGGCAGTGGGAGGAATGGAAGAGCTGACGTGTCCAAATTGCAACGTCGACGTCGCCCCGGACGAGCTGAAGCGGAATAATCTTCATTGTCCAACGTGCGGCTTCGACATGAGCGAGTCATCGGGAAACACGGATGATCTCGACGACGAAGAGGACGTGGACGAGGAGGACGACGAAGACAAGGAAGAGGACGAGAAGGAAGAGTAGTCCTCCGTGATCGGTCTTCGATTCGCCGGTGAAACGCAATGCTGATTGAAACGTTCGAAGCCGGGCCAGCCGACACCAACGGCTATCTCGTCTGCGATCAACCAGGCGGCCACGCGCTGGTGATTGATGCGCCGTTGGGCAGCACGCCTTCGATGATCGAACAGGCTCGCGCGTGGGATACTCCGATCGAGTATCTCATCAACACGCACGGCCACTGGGATCATTTCCTCGACAACGCCGCGCTGCTGCGCGCGACCAAGGCGAAGTTTGGAATCCACCGCGAAAGCGCACCGCTGCTGGCGCTGCCGCAAACGAGGATGTTCGGTCTGGACATCGAAGTCGATCCGTCCCGGCCGGACTTTTTTCTCGAAGAAGGCGTGCCGTTTGCAGTCGGCGCGCTGAAGTTCGAGATTCTTCACTGCACCGGTCATTGCCCGGGCAGCATTGTGCTCTTTGAACCGCGCGAGCGCATCGTGTTCGTCGGTGACGTTCTGTTTGCTGGCTCGATCGGGCGCACGGATTTGCCCGGCGGCGATTACGAGACGCTGCTTCGTTCGATTCGCGAGAAATTACTTCCGCTCGGCGACGACGTGCGCGTGTTTTCGGGTCATGGGCCGGCGACGACCATCGGTCAGGAGCGGTTGCGCAATTCGTTTTTGCTCCTTTGACCCTTGAAAATCAATGGTTGCAAGCGGGTCGGGGTTTTTGTAGGATGCCCGAAACCTTAACCTCAAGGAGGATCAAACAAAGTTATGGCTAAAATGACGAAGTCGGCGACCCTGAGCACGCTCGCCGCGAAGACCGGTCTTTCGAAGAAACAAGCGGGACTGTTCATCGACGAGTTGGTGAATCTGGCCTACAAGGAAGCGAAGAACTCGTTCACGATTCCTGGCCTCGGCAAGTTGGTCCTGGTCAATCGCGCGGCGCGCTTGGGGCGCAACCCTGCCACAGGCGAGCAGATTCAGATTCCCGCCAAGCGCGTCGTGAAGTTCCGTATCGCCAAAGCGGCGAAAGACGCCATCCTCGGCTGAAAGTAATTCGCGCAGATTTCAGCCCCGCTCGGAGCGGGATCAACGAGATTTGCAGCGAAGCAAGTGTGGGCGGCTCGAACATCCTTCGGGCCGCCCTTACTTTTGGGAGGTTTCCTTCACGGATCTCTTTGTGAAGGCCGTGATGTTGCGTATGCCGGCGGCACGCGCCGCATCGACGATGGAGACCACCGTTCCGTAGCTGGCTTTCTTGTCGGCCGACAGTTCCAGCAGCACGTCCGGGCTCTTCGTCTTCGCGCCGCGCAGCGCCTGTTCGAGATCGGCGATGCCGATCTGCTCCTTGCCGAGATAGATTGTCCCCTCCGCCGCAACCGTGATGCTCAGATGCGGAATCTTTTCCTTCCCGATCTCTTCCGCCGTGCGCGCTTCGGGCAAGGTCACTTTGACGGCGGTGGGCGCGTTGGACGCCACGCGGAACGTGGTCGAGGCGATGAAGAAAATCAACAGGATGAACAGGATGTCCACCAGATTGATGACCTGGATGCGCGGCGAGCGGCGCGGGGGAGGTGTTTCGAAGATGCGCATGGTCGGCAGCGGCTAGCGGTGGTACAGGCGTGTGAGCAGTTCGTTGGTGTGCCGTTCCAGTTCCAGCACGAGCAGTTCAATTCGTCGGCGGAAGAACATATACGCCGAGAGCGCAGGAATGGCGATGCCCAGGCCGACCATTGTTGCGGTCAACGCCATATAAATGCCGCGCGAGATCTGCGCCGGCTCGCCGAGGCCCCTGGCCGCGACGTCGTTGAACAGGTGCACCATCCCGATGACCGTGCCCAGCAACCCCAGCAGCGGCCCCAACTCGGCGATCAACGCCAGCGTCGTAAGCCCGCGCTCCAGCCTGCCGAGAATCTGGCGGGCAGCCGACTGCATCGCCTCGACGTTTTCCGATTTGTGCAGCGAGGCGTGCGCGAACGACACCTGCACCAACTGGCCCAACACCGTTTTGTCCCGTTGGCTTAACTGACGAACTCTTTCCAGTTGTTCGTGCGACATCGGCTGCTGCTCAATGGCCTCCGCCAGCGCCGCCGAGATGATCCATTTGCGCCGCAGCGCCCACACTCTATCCAGGATGATTGCCAGGCCCGCCACCGAACACACCGACAGCGGCATCATGACGATCCAATTCTGCGCAAACCATTCCGGCATTTGAGTACCCTCCGAGCACTTGACTAGTAGTAAAACGTGAAATTGACTTCGCGCGGCTCTTTGCCGACCAACATCCGCAGCTTCTCAGGCAACGGCGCGAACGGAGCCGAGTCTACAATGGCTTTCTCGCAAAACAATCCCAAAGTAATCCCGGCCGTGTTCTCCTTTGTCTCCATCCCCTGCACCGTGCCGTCGTCCAGCAACTGGAAGTACAACGTCACTTGGCCCACGCCTTCATACAACCGGTTTTGCTCGATCAACGCGTACCAGCGGCTCTGCACCGCGAGGATGAGCTGCTGGTCATAAGCGCCAAACGGGCTGTCCTTCACGTTGAACGCCGTGACGCCAATGCGGCTAACGCCTGCAGCCGTCAGATGCGACTTCGCCGCTGCAATCTCGCGCTGCGAGCCGGTGCCCGGCGACCCGAGCGATGGCGGGCGAGACTGTTGCGGCTGCGCTGGCGGTGAAGGTTCCATTTGCGGTGCTTGCGGCGCGATTGCCGCTTCAGGGGAGAGCATCGCAAACCGTTTTTCCTCGGCGGCATTCAGTCCTTTGTCGGCTACTTGCTTGGGCTGTTCAGCGACAGCGACAGGTGGCGGCGAGTTGGCGACGACGGCCGGCGGCGAAGCGGGAGGCGACGGTGGCGCAACCGGCGCAACCGGCGCGGACGGCGGGCCGAGATTCGGTACGACGTTTTCGGTGCTCATCACCCGTGTCTCTTTGCCCTCCAGGTAGGGCGTGTCACCCGTTTTGCCCGTCGGGTTCACAGGATTGGCGGCGACCGTTGCCCGGTCCGAGTAATACTTGGCGTCTTTCGGCTGCTCGCCTGTGACCTGGCTGTTGTCCGTCTCCATGAACTGTCGCGGAGGCTCGCGCTCAGGTTGTGCTGGTTGACGCTCAGGAACTTCAACGAACGTGATTGTTTGCGGAGCTGGCTTTGTTTGCGTGTACTTCGGCGGCGCGAAGGCCGCGCTCACGACTCTGGCGATCGGCTTGAAAAGAGGAAGCCGGGCGAACTGCTCGCGATACTGCCAGCAGCCAAACGTCATCGCGTGCAGCAACAGCGACACCAACATCGCCATTTCAAAATGAAGATTGTCGCGGGTCATCGGCAAACGTCCGCTCACAAGAATAGCAGATTCCGACGTTGCATCAACCCGGAGAAACAGCCATTCCCAGCTTCTCGAGCGTCGCCCGCAACCGCTCCGTCGGCAGCCCCATAACGTTGCTGAAGCTGCCCTCGATCCGCTCGACGATCCCCTCGCCGTGTTCCTGGATCGCATACGCGCCCGCTTTGTCCAGCGGATCGATCTTGTTGAGATATTCGCCGATCTGGTCGCGTGAAAGCGACCGCATCCAGACGCGCGTCGTGTCAGTGAAGGTGATTTCCGTGTCCAGCGAGCGGTGAATGAGGCAAACCGCGGTGATGACTTCGTGCCGCCGCCCGACAAGCTGTTGGAGCATCCGTCCCGCCTCGGCGGGATCGCGCGGCTTGCCGAAGATTCTCCCGTCGAGCACAACGATCGTGTCGGCGCCGATGATCAGCGACTCAGGATGCCGCCCCGCGACGGCGCGCGCTTTCCGCTGAGCGTTCTGCATGGCCAGCACCTCAGGTGCTGCTCCGGCGAGTACTTCCTCGACTCGGTCTGGTTGTACCACCGTGAACCGCAGCGCCATCTCCCGCAGCAGTTGCTCCCGCCGCGGCGACGCACTCGCTAGGATGATTTGTGGTTTGTTTGCCATCAGAAACTCGATTATCGTGAACGCCGAAGTATGCGAACCCCCGCTAGCAAAGTCGAGCATCTCTACGTCCACGTCCCGTTCTGCGCGGCAAAGTGCAATTACTGCGCGTTTTACTCGGAAGCCGGTGGCGCGGCGAAGATGGGCGATTATGTGGAGGCAGTGCTGAAGGAATTGGAAGTTGTAGCCGCGAATCTCATTCGCGGCGGGATTGGCAACCGCGAAAGTGTTTCGCGGCTACAACCGTCCACCATCTTTTTCGGCGGCGGGACGCCGAGCATTCTACCCGTGCCACTGATGCGCCACCTCCTCGAAGCCGTTGGTAGGGCGTGCTCGCCGAGCGCGCCGCGCGAATGGACGGTCGAATGCAATCCGTCCACCGTCTCGACAGAGAAGGCGAAACTGTTCCGCGAGTTTGGCGTCAACCGCATCTCGATGGGCGTGCAGGCGCTCGACGATGATTTGCTCAAGACGATCGGGCGGGTGCATTCGGTGAAGGCCGCCATCGCATCGTACGAGAAGCTGCGGAAGGCCGGCTTCGACAACCTCAACCTCGATTTGATGTTCGGATTGCCCGGCCAGACCGTCGCGCATTTCCGCAACACGCTGGAGCGGGCGATCGAACTGCAACCCGAGCACGTCTCGATCTACTGCCTGATCCTGGAGGAAGACACGGAGTTCTGGCGGCTCTACAGTAGGGCAGGCGTCTCGCCTGCCTCCGATGATAGTAGAACAGGCATCCTGCCCGTTCACCGCGACGGTCAAACGAGCGCCGACGATGGACAGGCGAGACGCCTATCCTACTTGCCTCTCCCCGGCGACGAGCAGCAACTCGCTATGTACGAGGCGGCCATCGAGACGCTCGCCGCCGCGGGTTATCGCCAATACGAGGTAAGCAATTTCGCCAAACCCGGCCGCGAGTGCGCCCACAACATCGCCTACTGGAAGGTCGAGGATTACATCGGCCTTGGCCCGAGCGCCTGCTCCACCGTCGGTCCTCGCCGGTGGCAAAATGTTTCTGATATCGACCGCTACATTGCTGGCTGCAAGAGTAGCGCGGGCGTCTCGCCCGTGGTGTTTGTCGAACACCTGACGCCCGAACTCCGTGCCGCCGAGCGCGCAGCGTTCGGGATGCGGATGACAGACGGTGTCCCCGCCGACCTCGTGCGCGGTCGTTGGGATAAACAGATCGCCGAGTTGCTTAGCGCCGAGTTGGTGCAATGGCGCGGCGGCCGCCTGCGTCCGACCAAACGCGGCATCCTGTTCGCCGACGAAGTCGCTGCTGAGTTTGTGTAACCGCACCGCCTCTGCTGGCACAAGCAGAAGTATTACACGTGGGTCGAAGCAAGGGGAGCCGAAGACGCGCCCATGAGGTATTCGGCGCAACGCATCGACGAACTCCGCGCCCTCGCGAATCCTGACTTCTGGTTGAAGGAGCAGGCGAAGACGCCGGAGATCGACAAGCAGTTGGCGAAGGCACGCGGATTCTGATTCGAGAACACGCCCAGTCGCAGTACTTACCTGTGCCAGCCAGGCAGACATAAGGCTGTTTGTGCAGTTTCGGGAGAGATTGGATCGACATTGCGATTCAGCCGCCGGCACAATAGGGTTGTCTAAGGATGGCACGACAAAAACCAACGCGGCCTTGGTACGACCAGTACGATGGAATTCGTAACTCTGTTTCGGACCTGAAGGTGAAATTTGAAGAAAGATGCTCCACTCTGGGGCTGACCCAATTGCCGTGCTGTCCGAGGTAGAGAAAGAGGTGATCGCAAGGAGTGTTCACGAGAGCAACTGGCAGGAAGGTCTCTATCTCGACCGCGGTAGAACTCGTGAACTGGCTGAAGCGGTTTTCGAATCAGTGGGGGACGTCAGTGGCCCTCATCTCGACATGGAAGCAGTACTCGAACACCATCGGAAAGATGTGGTTGCTCTCAAACGAAAGGGCGCGAGTATTGAGGAAGTTGCCGCACACAATTTGGCTCGCGCACACGTAGCACTGCGTTGGATTGGCGGCGAGTTGATGCATCGACAGACTGCCTCTCTTATGCACGCCTTGGAGGGATTCCGGAAGAAATACCCCGAGCTTAAAGCAAAGATGTCAGCAGAGACTCAAAAAACAATAGAAAGGGGTTTTCAAGTGATGGAGAACATGAAGGCCTCTGCCCTGCCAATTGACGTTCCGATCACTGAAGGATCTGAAACGCAGGGCGCATTGCTCAACAAACTATTGGCACAAGACTTCGATACTCTTCTCCACCCTATGCGGCCTGCCTACGTTCATTTCCTGCATCGAATCACAATGATGGGTATCGCTCATACCGGGAAATGCGGTGTCTTCCGTAAGACACCAGTTCATGTTGGAAATCCTGAGTTGTACTTTCCTCCGCCGTCGCTTGTGCCCAAACTTATGGAACAGTTTTGTAGTGACTTCCCGACGATCTTACCTGGCACTGTAAAGTATGACCCGATTCTTATGGCGGCGCAGGCGTCTCATAAATTCGTCCGCATCCATCCCTACGCGGACGGAAACGGCAGAGTGTCTCGCCTGTTGATGAATCTCGTTTTGTGGAAGCATCATCCTCCGGTATATCTCAAGGCGGACAAGAAGGGCAGGCATCGATATGGGCAAGCGCTGCGTCGAGCAGATCGAGGGAACACAAAACCACTGGCCGGTCTGATAGGTATATCCCTCGTGGAGATCTACGGAAAACTTTTGGACGCCATCACGCCTTGATGGACGGCCTTAGCTCACCGGTTGTGGCCGGGATGCAATTCCCGGTAAAACAAATTACCGGCAACGCGGTCGCGAGAAAGACGAGTTCCTTCGACTATCTCAGGATGACAAACGGGGAGCGGACGAACCGGCGAGCCGGTATGCTTCGGGTTGGTTGACCTGCTCGTGGTTCTGAAGTAGTCGTTGGGCCATGCCGCTGAGTTTGTTTGATCGACCAGGGCCAGCGTCGGTTTTTGCGTGAATTCGCGGCGATTCGCGGTTAGATTCAAGACCGCTATGGCGAAGAAACTCGCACAGATTGTCGATAGTCTGGTGGATTCGTTCCACAAGTACGGTGGGATCAATCATCTCGATGGCGCGAACCTGCCGTCGCGCGACGCGGTGGTGGAGATCACGCGCGATTTGCTGCGGCTGGTGTTTCCCGGTTTCTACGACAAGGACTCGATTCATTCCGCGCAGATTGTCGAGTACACCTCTGAGTTGGTCTCATCTGTGGCGCGACGGTTGGAGAATGAAATTCACAGGAGCCTCGAGTACCGGCCGTGCGAACACCCCGACAAGGGTCGGGGCGATCTGGCAGGCACGGCAGCGCGGGTGACGCAGGAGTTTCTGCAGGAATTGCCGGGCGTGCGCGCGATTTTGCAGACCGACGTGACGGCGGCTTACGAAGGCGATCCGGCGGCGATCAGCAACGAGGAGATCATCCTCGCTTACCCTGGCATCGAGGCCGTCGCGGTGCAGCGGATGGCGCATTTGCTGTACAAGAAGCATCTGGCGCTGATTCCGCGGATCATGACGGAGTGGGCGCATAACAAGACGGGCATTGACATTCATCCCGGCGCGGAGATCGGGCCGCACTTCTTCATCGACCACGGCACCGGCGTCGTGGTCGGCGAGACGACCATGATCGGCAAGCATGTGAAGATTTACCAGGGCGTGACGCTCGGCGCGAAGAGTTTTCCGAAGGACGAAAAGGGCCGCGTCGTCAAAGGCATCAAACGCCATCCGAACATCGAGGACAACGTCACCATTTACGCGGGCGTGACCATTTTGGGCAACATCACGATTGGCCACGACTCGATCATCGGCGGCAACGTCTGGTTACTCGAATCGGTTCCACCGATGACCGTCGTTTACCAGGAAGGCGGCAAGACGGTGATGAAAACCGCCGCCAAAGACCGCGACAAGATGGTGGGACACGCGACGCATTAGGTTGTTTCTCGTGGGAGCGACATTCCTGTCGCGACCGGATCGGGGCAAGACTGCCCCTCCCACGGCAGAGTCCACATGAGACGAATCTACGCAGATCACAACGCGACGACGCCTCTTCATCGTCAAGTGCTGGAGGCGATGCTGCCGTATCTGCGCGAGCATTACGGCAATGCCAGCAGCGTGCACGTCTTTGGTCGCGAAGCGCGGGCGGCGATTGACGATGCGCGGCTTCGCATGGCGCATCTTCTCGGCTGTCAGGAAAGCGAGATTGTCTTCACGGGCAGTGGTACGGAAGCCGACAACACGGCGATCTTCGGTGTGGCGCGTGCGCGACGGGCAAAGGGGCGACAGATCATTTGCAGCAGCATCGAACACCACGCCGTGCTGCACGCCTGCCAGTGTCTGGGAAAGCGTGGCGAATGTGAAGTGACCTTTCTGCCCGTCAATCGCGATTGTTTGGTTGACCCTGACGATTTGCGCAAGGCGATCCGCAACGACACGGTTCTCGTCTCGGTGATGTCCGCGAACAACGAGACGGGCACGATCCAGCCGATCAAAGAGCTGGCCACAATCTGCCGGGAGCGGGGCGTGCCGTTTCATACCGATGCCGTGCAATCGTTTGGCAAAGTCCCGGTGAACGTCGAGGATTGGGGTGTCGACCTGCTTTCGATTGCGGCGCACAAGTTTTACGGGCCGAAGGGCGTCGGCGTGCTGTTCATCCGCCACGGAACGAAGATCAACCCGTTGTTGGTGGGTGGCAGCCACGAGAACGAGCGGCGGGCTGGCACGGAAAACGTTGCCGCGATTGCGGGCATGGCAAAGGCCGCAGAGCTGGCGACGGCGACAATGGCCGACGAGCAGATTCGACTGTTCGAATTGACGGAGAAGCTTGCTGAGGGAGTGATGAAGCGCATCGGCGGCGTGCATCGCAACGGCCATCCGAAGCTGCGCATCGGCAATACGGTCAACTTCAGCTTTGAAGGCTGCGAGGAGGAAGGGTTGCTCTTGGGGCTCGATTTGGAAGGCGTCGCCGTCTCGATCGGTTCGGCTTGCGCCGCTGGATCGCTTGAGCCATCCCATGTGCTCAAAGCGATGGGATTGCCACATGAACTGGCCAGAGCGGCGGTACGGTTTTCTTTCGGCATGAGTAACACCGCCGGGGACGTGGATTACATCTTGGAAGTCCTGCCGAGACTGGTTGAGCGACTGCGCACGTTTGCGAGGGTATGAACTGTAGCCGCGAGACCCTTTCGCGGCGTTAGGCGTCGACCGCGATTAAGATTCGCGGCTACAACTTCAATCAAAAAACCGGTAGCGGAAAATGAACCACAGCGCTGCGAGGCCGTCCTTCCAACCGATTTTCTTCCCCTCGGTGTAATCGCGGCCCGAGTAGCTGATGGCTGTCTCGTAGAAGCGGTAGCGACGGCGAGCGAGTTTTGCGGTCAGCTCCGGCTCGATCCCAAAACGCTCAGCGTTCAGATTGAGTCCTTCCACGCATTTGCGTCGGAAGACCTTGTAGCCCGTTTCCATATCGCTGAGGTTGAGGTTACACAGCATGTTGGAGAGCAGGGTCAAAAACCTGTTGGCCATGAAGTGCCAGAACAGCAGCACGCGATGAGTGCTGCCAAGGAATCGTGACCCGTAAACGACATCGGCGCGCCCATCGAGGATCGGTCGAAGAAGATTCCGATAGTCTGCCGGATCGTACTCGAGGTCGGCATCCTGAATGAGAATGATGTCTCCCGTGGCATGCTCGAGCGCCGTGCGAATGGCCGCGCCCTTGCCGCGATTGTGAGGATGCGAGAACGCTTTGAGGCCGTCTCTGCCTGCCAGCTTCTTCAGAACCTGTCCCGTGCCGTCCGTCGAAGCGTCGTCCACCAAGATGATTTCCTTCTCCAAGCCACAACTATCCGCGGCACGGACACGATCAAGGATTCGCTCGACTGTGCTGGCCTCGTTGAAAACGGGGATCAGGATCGAAATCCGTTTGAATTCTTCAGACATCGGTTGCGAAGTATAAGCCAAAGCGGTGCTGGCTCAATGGGAAAAAGCAGAATCTCGTAGCATTTGAGATGCTGGCGTGTTACGTTCGCAAGCTGAAGCAAACCGGGCGGGTTAGCCAAGTGGTAAGGCGGGAGTCTGCAAAACTCCTAACGTGAGTTCGATTCTCACACCCGCCTCCAATTTTACTCGCGTAGCCTCAACGGGTTGCGCGAGTTTCCTTTTTCGGTGTGAAACGGCGAGAGGGTCTGTGATACTCGCTGTGATACTCGGGCCGTTTCAGATTTCTCGACGCGAGAGTTGAAATCGCAATGCTGAGTTGTGCGTTTAGTGACGAAGCCGTCTACGGCCGCTTCTCGCCTTCCGACGCCGCCGAGAAGGGGCTGCGGATTTTCTCGGCTTCCTCAACTCCGTGACCGTATCGTAAAGATCGTCTTCCGGACCGATGTTCGGATACAACTCAAGCAGTGCAACGCCCAATACCCTGGCGATGAAGAGCAACTGGAAGTCGTAGACGTACACGATCTGGGCTTCGATGCGTGCAACTGCCTCCCTGCTCTTATCTAGGCCGGCGCGTTGCAATGCTTCCGCGAGCCGCTTCTGTGACCAGCGTTTTCCAACGCGGATTCTGCGAATCCGAGGTCCAACAAGGTTGAGGATTTTCATGCCTTGGTTTTGAAGGCTGAAATCTCCCGTTAAGAGAAACTTCGTTGAAAGTAAGCGGGGCAAGCTAACGCACCGTCGCTGCGTGAGTGTGGTGTGCCCGGTGTCGCAGCGTCTTCCCCTCTTTCTCCGAGACGGCTTCCTCGCTATCGGGCGTCGTAGCGGCGTCGAGCCTGTTGGACGCCTGATTCCGGGTCAGGTCCAGCGCCTTCACGATTTCATCCTGGCGCTGGGTGAGGTTCTTCAGCTTGGCTTCGTGCTCGAATGGCTCGCCGACCTTTGCTTCCAATTCCGTCATTCGCTTCCTGCACTCCGCAACGTCCTTCTCGGTCTGAGCCAACTTCTGGTCGAGGGACTGCACGACGTGCTCCAAGGAACGCATCGTGCCGTGAGCGCTGTCTGAAATGCTGGCTGAATACAGATTCGCGCCTTTGAGGACGAGTTCGGTGTGCTCCAACGCGCTGGCCCGAAGAACCACCGCAAACCCGGCAAGCTCACCAATCTTGTATTCCTTGCCGGAACCCCGGAGTTGCTGCGCCCGCCGATTGATCAACTCGCCCGCGATTCCCCGGTCGGTATATTCCGTTCCCTCAATACGGACTTTGAACGCGTCGCCATGTGTCGGTTGTCTGGCCGTGATGTCCTTGTGGAGATTCTCAATCCGGCTGGTGAGAATCTCGACCTCCTCGTGCGTTCGTCGGATCGTGTTACGAATCCGGTACTGCGTCTCGTGGTGCTGGGCACGCAATCGGCTGAGGCGGCTCAACTCGGCATCAATGTGGGCTTTCTCGATGACCAGCGGATTCCCCGATGCGATGGCCTTGACCTCGGCGTAGGTGAGTGCTGCGCCGTCGATGTCCTCGATGTGGCGCAGGTCGTTGCGGCCGGTCATTACCTGATGGATGAACTTGGCTTTCGTTTCGAGGGTCTGCCACATGTAGGCGTCGAAACTGCCTTCGGTGACGTACCGGTAGATTTGCACTTCGGTGTTGCGATTGCCCTGCCGCAGAATCCGTCCCTCCCGCTGCTCAACGTCGGCGGGCCGCCACGGAGCATCGAGATGGTGCAATGCAACCAGCCGCTCCTGCACATTCGTGCCCGAACCCATCTTCTGCGTGCTGCCCATCAGGATGCGAACCCTGCCCGCACGTACATCCTTGAACAGCGCAAGCTTGGCCGCGTCGCTGTCGTAGTCCTGGATGAAGGCGATGTCGTTGGCCGGGACACCGGCAATGACCAGTTTCGCCTTCACGTCGTCGTACACCGAGAACCCGGTGTCCTTGGGCGTGGACAAATCACAGAAGACGAGCTGCGTCAGCCGGTCAGCCTTGGTCTCCTGCCAGATGCAGAAGATTTCGTGGACCGCGAGGTTGGCTTTGCTTTCGGGATGATCGCGTGCGCTCGGATCGACCAACCGAAGATCCAACGCAGCTTTCCGGCCTTCGGTCGTTATCTTGAGCATGTTGTCCACGCGAGGATCGACGCGCCCTTTGCGCAACCGTTCGGCTCTCTCCGCGAGACCGGAAACGAGTGCCCTTAGTTCGGGCGTTGCTGGCGCGCGGATGATCGCGGCTTTCCCGTTGCGCAGCGCTGGCGTGGGAAGCTTCAACGTCTCTGCGGTGTGAATATCTGCGACCTGCCGGAACTGCTGCATCAACTCGGGGACGTTCACGAACCGGGCAAACCGGGTGTTCAGCCGGTAGCCCGCGCCGTCCGGGGCCAATTCCATCGCCGTCACCGGCTCGCCGAACGTCGCTGCCCACGAATCGAAGTGATGTACCCGCAGCTTCGTTAGCGCGGCCATTTGCAGATACCGCTGCATGGTGAACATCTCGGCCATGCTGTTGGAAATGGGCGTGCCGGTCGCGAACACAACACCACCCCCGCCGTTCACCTGCTGGATGTGCCGGGTTTTGAGAAACAGATCGAATGCCCGCTCCGATGCCGTCTGCGGCAGGCCCGCGATTCGAGTCATCTTGCTGACGTAAAACAGATTCTTGAAATACTGGGCTTCATCAATGAACACCCGGTCCACGCCCAGTTCCTCGAACGTCAGCGTGTTGTCCTTCTTCTCCTCCGCCATAAGCAGCTTGAGCCGCGTCTCCAGCCGTTTCTTGGCGCGTTCAAGGTCTTTCACGATCCGCCGATCGTTCTTGCCGGCACGCTGCTCACGGATGGCCATTTCCAAATCGTGGAGTTGTTCGCGGAAGAACGCCTTCTTGGTTTCATCCGACAATGGAATTCTCTCGAAGCCCGAATGCGTGACGATCACCGCGTCCCAGTTCCCGGTGGCGATGCGGCTCATCAACTGCCGACGCTTGCTCGCCTCGAAGTCCTCCTTACCGGCCACGAGGATGTTTGCGCCCGGATAAAGCATGAGAAGTTCCGACGAGAACTGGCCGAGCATGTGATTCGGAACGACGAACAAGGGCTTGCGGGCCAACCCCAACCGCTTCAACTCCATCCCGGCGGCAACCATCGTATATGTCTTGCCGGCGCCCACGACGTGACCCAAAAGGGTGTTGGGCGTTTGCAGGATTCGCCAGACGCCCGCTTTCTGGTGTGGGTGCAACGTCACGACTTGGCTTGCGCCCGGCAACGTCAGATGATCGCCGCTGAACGTCCGCAGCCGAACATTGTTGAATTCGTCGTTGTATTTCCGCACCAGCCGTTCACGGCGCTCGTCATCCTGCCAAATCCATTCCTTAAACCGCTCCTTGATCTTCTGCTGCTTCTCGCGCGCACCTTCAGTCGCTTCAGGATTCACAACGAGTTTGTCCGACTTGGGTTCTTTGTCGTAAATGGTCGGCGTGCGGAGATTCAGCGCGTCTTGAATCAGGTCGACCGCGCCGGCGCGGTCCGTCCCCCATTCCGTGGTGTTCGCAACGGTGCGTCTGGCGAAGTAGTCGCCGGCGACAACCCAAGTGCCAATGGCGTACGAATGGCTGACTTCGATGTCCGTTGCGCCGAGCAACTCCTGGCAGAACTTCTCGATGTCCTCTGCCGGAATCCACGAAGAACCCAATCGCACATCAATCTCGGTGGCCGTCAAATCCTCCGGCTGGACAGCCTTGAGCGCCTCGACGTTCTCCTTGAAGCGCGGGTCGGTGATGCACGCGGCCTCGGCGATCTCCAACTTCTCGCGGACGTTGCCGGACAGGTATTGGTCGTCGGTCTCCCAGTCGTTCGACGGCGGGTTGAGAAAGATCGCGCCTTTCAGTTCGGGCAGGAATTCATCGACAGACCGGCCGAGCAAGGCGCTCATGTGGTCGAGGTCAACGCGGCCTTTTTCGTTTAGCGAAACGATCAAGGCTTCCTTGGGCAGTTCGACGGACTCGATGGGTTTCTGATACTGAATCGTTCGCTCGCGGAAGATTGCCGTTTTCTTGGCCCGCTTCGTCTCCTCGTCGTAACCCTCAAGTGACAGGAGCAACGGCAGGTCGGGATCGCCATCGAATGCGCGTGTATTCGCACGGCTTGAAATCGGACCGAACCGCGAGACGAACGAGTCGTACGCCTGATTGAGCTTCTCTCTCGCCGCGACAATAGCTGCCTCATCGCTGCCATCGAGTTGGCTGCGGAGACATTCCCGCACGGCGTCACGAACCCGAATCAACCGTCTGATTCGCACTTTCGTCTCCGCCGGCAGCCCCGGCAGCGTCTTCAACGAATCGCCCACCCGGACGGCAACATCGTCGTGAACCATCACGAAGGCGTTCGGCTTGACGTGATCGGGGGCGGGAAACGTTTGGTCGAGAGTGGGCGCGGCAACTACTCGCTTCTGGGCGCGATAGATGTTGTTTGGCAGATTGCTGATGGCTTCCGCCAACGCCTCGGCCAAATCCCGACCATCGCTGACCAGCGTGGGTTCGCTGTCGCGGTACATGCTGCCGGACAACTCCATCTCGCCGAGCATCATGCGCGGGTGCTGCTCGAAGTATTCGTTGATGTAAATCGTCTCGCCCTTGGTGTTCGTGTGCTCAGCCGTTTCCTTCCACGCCGGACCCGACGGCGCTTCGCCGGAATTCAGCTTGCGCAGCATCACGATGTCGGTGGTGACCTCGGTGTTCGCGTTGCGCTTGAAGGCATCGTTGGGGAGTCGGACTGCACCAACGAGGTTGGCCCGTTGCGCCAGGTATTCGCGCAGGGTCGAGTCCTCTTTGTCGAGGGTGCCTTTGGATGTGATGAACAGAATCAGTCCGCCCGGGCGTACTTTCTCCAACGCGGCGGCGAAGAAGTAATCGTGGATGGGAAACTTGAAGACGTTGAAACGCGGGTCGAACGGCTGATAATCCCCAAAGGGAATGTTGGAAACCGCCACGTCGTAGAAGCCATCGGCCAGCCGAGCTTCCTCGAATGGCTGGTGGCGAATGTCCGCATCTGGATAAATCGCCTTCGCGATGCGGGTGGTCAGTAGGTCAATCTCGATGCCGGTGATAGTCGAGTGGGTGTGCATCTCCTCCGGCGTCAAGCCGATGAAGTGGCCCAGCCCGCAGGCAGGCTCCAGAATGCGCCCATGCCGGAAGCCGAAACGCGCGAGCGCAGTGTACATCCCGCGAACAATGACCGGCGATGTGTAGTGGGCGTTGAGTGTCGAGGCGCGGGCGGACGTGTGTTCCTCGTCCGTCAGAAGTTTGGACAGTTCGACCTGCTCCTTGAACCACTCGCGCGAGTTGACATCGAACACCTGCGGCAGCCCGCCCCAACCGACGTACCGCACGAGCACCGCCTTTTCGTCGTCAGAGGCGAGACGTTTTTCGGCTTCGAGGCGGCGTAGCAACTTGATCGCCTCGACGTTGGCGCGGAACTTTTGTTTGAGCGACCCTTCGCCGAGGCGGTCACGGTCGGTAATCCGGTAGTTGGCTTGGTTGCGGGGTGGGCCTAATCGCTCTCGGTCGGCAGGAGGATGTACTTCTCCCTGACCATTTCCCAAGCCTGGTCGTGGGCCTGCTGCGGCGTCAGCCCCTGCTGGATCAGTTGCCGGCGAATCGTGTCCATTTCGTCCTTGGTCTTCTCCTCGGCCTCCAGCAACATCTGCTGGAGCGTGCCCGTCCGCTCCATTTCCGCCACCATCTGCGGTCGGTGCTCCCGCCAGTGTTGTTCCGCCATCAAGCCGTATTGAGTCAGAGTGCTCATGCGAGTTCCCCTTGCCGGAAAACAAATCGAGTTGATCTTGCTGCTGTCCCTTTGACCGTTTGAGAGCCATTGGTTAAATCGCGCATGCCGCGTTTTCCCCTCGCTGGAGGGCATGTTCCCACGCGGCGATTTAGCCATGACTGGGGCGCTGAACCTGTTCGCGCCTGCGAACAACTTTCGGGACAAGTGAGAGCCTGTTGTCGGCAGGGTTTTCAGGCGAATGCGACAGACTCGCCGAGTTTTCCCGCTTGGGGAGACGGTCAGCGTGCTTCTCTCTGGCGTGACGTTGCTCCAGCGTGAAGCCTTAGAAGCCAGCCCCGGCGTAGCGAGCACTGTCAGAGGTGGAGGCCGTCGTTTGCACTACCTTGACAGCGCGCAGCGAGCCGTACAATCGAAAGGCGATTCACGCAAGCCGACTGAACCAAGCGCTAATGCGCAACGGAATTGAGATTGCGGAAAGCGATGTGGCCGCGAGAAACCACGGCTCGCAGCGGCGACATCGAGGGCGGCATCGGATCGCTACCGGCAAAGCCAATGTCTTCGGGTTTTGCAGCGGAGCACCGCCGTTTGTGCCGAAGCGAAAAACGCGAAGTCTTTGGCTGCCCGCACGGGTAGTTGCGGTGCCGGCGGTCAGCCGATGCCGGGCGCAAATGCGATATGGAACACGAACGGTCAGGTGTTGGTGAGCGATGTGGCCGCGCGTGATGTGCAAGCGGCGACATCGCTAGCGTGTCGGGTAGCCCCAGCCAAGCAAAGTCTCGGAGCTTTGCGGGCGACCGGCGAGGGCAGCGGGGACGCCGAAGCAGCAAAGTCCGAGTCTTTGAATGGCGCTGCGAATAGGAATCGAACGACTGCTGCAAATGCTTCGCCTCGGCCCTTCCGAATTATGCATTTGAAGTGGCTGACGAGGATGGTAGTTTGTTTGCTTGGGAACGATGGTGGAGTAATGGATCAACTGCGCAACTATGGGGATGAGCGGCAGACAAGCTCTTGTGTGTATTGTGGGGATAACACAGGGACACGAGACCATGTTCCGTCCAAAGTGTTCCTTGATGATCCGTACCCATCAAACCTGCCAATTGTTCCTGCCTGCAAACGGTGCAATAATTCATTCTCAAAGGACGAAGAGTATGTTGCATGCCTTGTCGAATGCGCTCTGGTCGGATCGGTGAATAGGACACGTGTCCAGCGTGCTAAGATCAGACGGATTCTCGAAGAGAGGCCTGCACTAGCTTCGAGGTTGATCCAAGCACGAGAAGCAACGGGGGATGGCGTATCGTTCAGGGTCGAGGCTGGTCGCGTCAAGAACGTGGCACTAAAGCTAGCGCGAGGTCACGCAGTATTCGAGTTGAACGAGCCGCAGCGCCACGAACCTTCGCATTTGTATCTGTTTCCGTTCTCGGCTATGACTCCGAATGTTCGAGCGCGTTTTGAGGCAGTACCTCGATCATCCATCTGGCCTGAGGCGGGAAGTCGGGCCATGCATCGTCTCGTCGTCACCGATCCGGGTGCATCGACTTGGATCGTCGTCCAGCCGGGGCGCTACCGCTATCTGGCGTCGGTGGGCGATGGCGTAATCATCAGGTTGGTCATCAGCGAGTATCTTGGATGCGAGGTCATATGGGATCGAAACTGACGATGCAGCATTTCCGGGATCTGCGCGGCGTCTTCCGAACAGGCCGCGCAACAACATCTCCGGTTCTGGAATGCGGACGGCACCGTGTTTCTCAGTTTTGAAGCCTTCCCGATATATCCAAAACAAGACCAAATTCTCTCTCGAAGACGAGTTGAAGAATCTCATTGGTGCCATCTGGCGAGATGGCCCAACGCTTGCCGTCGGTTGACCTGCCGATACAAATGCCCTCTTGGCCCTGGTGTTGTCCGCAAAGTATCAGCACGCGGTGTCCAGCGAAGTCACTTTGCTGATTGGGCTTTCTTGCGTTCATTGTTCTGAATCAATGTCCACCGCAGTTTTCTGATGCAACGGTGCGCGTTGTGTGTGAGTTCGTGCTCCCAGAAGCGAAGAACCCTCCAACCATTTCTGCGAAGCCCCGCATTTACGAACTTGGACCGGGCGACGTTCGCTTTGACCTTAGACTTCCAGAAAGCGCGATTTGATTTGGGCGAAGAATAGCAATGGGGACATCTGTGCCAGAAACAGCCGTCAGTGAAGACGGCAACCCGTTGCGTTAGGAACACGAAGTCCGGTCTGCCAAACAATGGATAGTGTCGCCGCCAGCCGGAGATTCTTCCAGCGCGCAAAAGTGCAGCGAAGCGAAGTTCTGTGCTGAGGTTGCCTTTCGAGCGCACGCGCGACATGAGCGCGGAGCGCTGGAGTTTGGTGAGGAAGTCCGCCACGATAATGCTCTCATCAAAACGCCACGCGCCCGAAGTGCGGATAGTGGCGGTAGAAGGTAACGTACTGCCGAAGTTTCGCCTTGCTCTTCGAAAGTTTGGGATCGAGTTGGAAACCGAGCTTTCGGTGAATCGCAGCCAGGTCGTCGCGGCACTTTGGCAGAAGCTGATTTATATGAATGCGCTCTTTTGCAGTGAGTTCGGGAACACTGATATTCATCGGTGGCGACCAATCCAGATTCTGAAAGTGCCACCGTTTCACTCGCGCTTCTTTCACAACTGCCTCAACTGCAGTTTTTGGCCCAGCGATTCCCGTCGCGGTGAACATCTGCTGGCCATCGCGATAATAGAAGGCCGAGAGCGATTGAAAAATCCAATCGTGACGACCGGAGAGAGCCTCTCGGGAGGAGGCGGCGACTATTTGTAGCAAAGTGCGTGGAAATTTAGACTCAGAGACGGCATCTTCCGGTAAGTTGGCTGGAAGAAAGCGCCCAAATTGATCGAGTAGCTTCGCCCGCCGTTCTGCCATGAGTCCCACCTTTGGCGTGCCGCCGAGGTTCTCCGGGTTCGCGTTGAGCGTAAGCTTAACTATGCTCAGTTCGGGTATGTTGCGAAGTAGTGTTTGGAACTCGGCGATCTGTTCGACGCGTTCGTCCTCTTCGGCATAATCGAGCCAGGCGATCAGCTTCGCCTGCGGCTCAAAGTGCATTATGAATTCCTCACTCGATTGAGGGAGCAATTTGACGTTCGTATGTGGGAGGTTGAATTTCTGGCGCTTAAGGACCTGCGGGTCACGTTCAAGCGAAATCATTTGCACGTCTTGGAAACATTCGTTCAGAACTCGAAAGTCTTCCATCTGCGGCCCGCCCAGACCGATATATTCGTAATGCTTTTGTTCGAAATGTATCGCCTCGTCTAGGCGTTCGAGCAAGTCGACGAAAAGGAGTCGTTCGACAGCTTTGTTGGGCCGCAGATGGTAGGGAAGGCTCCCGGCGCTCATTTCTTTTGTGCCTGTTTCAGGGTCCGATCAAAGCACTCTGCGCCGATGTCGGCAAGCTTGGCATCTCTCTTGTCGAAGAGAAAGACTGAGACTTCCTTTATCTGGCGGATTGGACGCATGAATGAAATGCGTTTTTCGGTGATCTCTTTGGGCTGTTGCGGAAGGTGAGGCGGCACGTGCTGCTGATGCGGATCGCCTCGTATCTTTGAGAATCTCAAATGCTTCTCTGCGATAGAGCACACCTGCGGCAGCGACAGACGCTGCGCCCGGCTAAACATCGCTTTCTGTTTATCTTCTCGTCCTTTCCAGTCGTTCGTGAATTTTGTGAAGTACTTTATTCCCTCCTGCATCCGCTCACGAACCGTATCGTAGATCTTCGATGAGAGGTCCACGCCTCGCTTCGTAGTCGTCATGGGTAGTAGGCTGGGATGCTTTTGGGAATAGAACTCGACGTATCCCGCTATGGCGATGAACTGTGTGTGATACTTTGGCACCCCCGCGCGTCCCCACCCGGTTGCGGCAGTCTGGTCGCAGGAGAGGACGACACGATCGTTGCATACGACTGTCCAACCGGCTTTGTCCGAATCGTAGCGCCGATCAGCGGCCGAGTCTTCCTCGCTTGTCGATGCCAAAGGTCTATAAAATCCGACCGCAAGGGAAATATCCACGCCGTCAATGTGCGCCTTGTAAATATAAGGCCGAATTTTAAGATCAGTCTTGTTTTCGGGTCCCGGCGATTCCCACAGAAGCGACGGTAGATCGGGTGCAATCACCTCACCGTTCACTTTGACTTCGAACCCTTTCTCGATGAGAAGGCTGTACGCGGCTTGGACGGCCTTCGGAAAGACTTCCTTTTCGAAATGACTACCTTTGGCCAACTGGTCTTTTATGCCCTTCCGCAAGTCCGTGACCGTTATTCGAGTGCCGTGCTTCTTTAACTTTGCAGTTACGGTCTTAAATTCTAATTTCCAGTTGTTGTCATCCTCTAGCCAATGCTTGTCTATCTCAACTTCGAACGTAGCTCCCTTCGTATGCGAATGAACAACGCAGTTTTCGCCCATTTTGAAAATGGCCCGCTTCATTCCGATGCCGTAAACGCCAATGCTTCCCTTTTTCGGGTCCTTCGCGTCTGCGGGGCGACCCATCCGAAATGCGGAAGTTTTGGCAATATCGAGAGGAATGCCGCCACAATTGTCTTCGATTGAGAAATGGGTTTCGTCGAATGTGATGTGGGCGTAACGTCCTGCGTAGGGCTTGTGTCCGCCTTTTGCGCCGATGCGGCGTATCCCGTCGATGCAGTTGTCGAGCAAGTCTAGGATGGCGTCTTGCAACTCGATGTCCCGCGTAATCATCCAAACGAAGAACGCCTTGGCAGGAGAGGCTTTGACCTCGCGATCATCTGCGGACGTTTTCGGCGACGGCTTCTGCGTGTCCTTCGACATGGGCGTTCCTCCAGTTCTATCCTGCCTGCGGTTTCTCTGGAAGGCACTTCACCAGCGATAGCTTTTCGGCAAAGACAGTGAAGATGGCCTCCGCTACCAACGGACTCACGCTATTCCCAATTTGGCGGAAGCTGTGCCACTTGGAAGGTGCGAACTGAAACCAGTCGGGAAATCCCTGCAACCGCGCCGCCTCTCGGGGCGTAATTACTCGCGGATTCGTCGGGTGAATGGGGCGCACCGCCTGATAGCTGCCGCGATCTGCACCCGTGCCGGCGCGTAGCGTCGGGCAAAAGGAGTTTCGATCAAGTCGGACCGCTTTCGAGATTTCGTCCTTTTCCCCTGGCCTGAGCGCGGCATAGCGATTCTGGACGGTCTTATTGTGCTGAGTGCCAAGGCACCCAGAAACCCAAGCTAGCTCTTGGTATAGTCGCAGCGCCTCTGGGTCGCCAACACCGTTGGGCACACGACCAGCAATGCTCCGCGCGTAAGCAGAGTCGCCAAGTGGTTTCACCTTTCGCCATCCCTGTGCCTCGTCAAGCCAGTCGGGACTAATTCTGCCGGGTAATCCCGCGAGCGCAGCACGGACTTTGGTTTTATGCCTGACCTGTTTTGCGAGAAAGTCGGCGATGCCGAGCGGAGCTAGGCATTTGGGCCGGTAGCCAACGAAGAACACGCGCTCGCGACTCGTGGCTGCTCCGAAATCGCTGGCTTTGAGGTGCATCGCTGGAAGCGTTGTATAATCTTCGCAAAGGTGCGCGAATGCTTGCTTGCGAATCCCCGCGTGGGGCTTCGCCATAATTCCCGGCACATTCTCGACGACAAAAAACTTGGGCTGGCACTGCTCAACTAGTTCGAAGAACTTAACGAAGAGTTGATTGCGCGGGTCGGTGGTCTCACGCTTCCCCATGCTGCTGAAGCCTTGGCACGGCGGCCCGCCGACTAAACCGTCTAGCGTCCCTTCGGGAACGCCGGCGGCTGCCAATAGCGCGTCCCCGCTCAGCGCGAGGATATCGGTTTCAAGGTGACGGATGTTTGGGAAGTTTCGTTTGTGCGCCTTAGCGGCGTGCTTGTCCAGCTCCACGGCGAGACGAATTTCGAAGCCGGCGCGTGCAGCACCCAAACTCAACCCCCCGACGCCAGCAAACAAGTCGATAATGCAGGGTCGCTTGCTCGATTGCAGAGCAGGCACTGCTCGACTCGCCGAACCCGTCACGCTTTGGCAAATCCTATTCATACTTGGACAATCTACGCGAACATCAAGTCTTATACAGCGAGTTCGTTCGTTCTGGAAAGACTTTGTGTGAGAATTTTATACAGTTCAGGCCAAGTCGTTTGCCAACTTGAGTCCGTAATTGGCCGGGCAGCGCGACTAGGCAGTCAATGAGGTCGGCTTCGGTGATGTCTTTGCGGATGTCGCCATCGCTGCCGGTGTTAGAGAGCGTGAAGCCGTCGGCCAAGACGCCGGAGGTCGAGCACATGGCCCGCGCTTGGTCGTGTGCGCCGACACTTGCTCGATAATCCCTCATGTGCGACCAGGGGGTATCAGGGTGTACAGGAGGTCACAAGGGTGAACGATTTTTCCCCTTCATTTAGCGATGCAGTGTGTGCACAGGCCGAAGCATTCGCGCACGCCGTCTGCCAAATGCAGGGCGAGTCGCGCGCTCGATGTGGCGACCTCAAAGTGCGATGTGGCTGCGAGAAACCACGGCTCGCAGCGGCGACATCGGGGCGCGGTCTGATCGGAAAAGGCAGAGCCAAAGTCTCTGGGTTTTGCAGCGAGGCACCGCACGGAGCGGTCCGAAGCGAAAAGGCCCAGAGTCTTTGGCTGCCCAAACGACTGGATTTGGTGACTGTCAGACTTTCGCGGCGGGGGCGGATTGCCCTTGGCGCGGCGTGATGCTGCGCATGGTCCGGCTGGCGATGGAGACCATCACCTTCTCCCGTTGGTCCTCGGGCAGGTGCTTCACCAGCGTCTCGTACGCCTGCTTGAGTTCGGGGTTCTGCTCCAGCTTGCGCAGAATGCCGTCCCGCATTTTCTGCTGACGATCTTGCTTGTTGACTTCGCTCAGAACGAGCGCGCGCTCCAATCGCTCGCGCGGCATGGACTGGATGTAGTCCCAGTGCTTGGGGTTGTTCTTGATGTACTCGTCGATACGGGCGTTGACCTTCGGGTTGTCCCGGTATTGGCCGGGCTGTTCAGTGGACTCATCTTGAGTCTTGGCTTTGCCTTTGAGCATTTGCTCTCCTCTCTGGGGATTATTCATTTGGGTGAATGTTCACCAGTTTTGGTTTGTGGTTTCAGGTGCCCCGCTGGATGCGGGGCTTTCCTTTCGCTGGTCGCGGATTTCCGCCTCCAACAAATCGAGACGCTGTTTGGTCAGGTCGATTTCCGTTGTGAGTTGCCGATTCTGGTCGGCGACCTGCTTGGTCGCGTCCAAAGCTGTCGAAATCTGCGTGAGCGTGTCGTTCAACCGCTTCCCCTGGTCGATGACCGTCTGCGTTGCGGCCTTCTGCCGGTTCACTTCCGCGATGACTTCCGCCGTGGTTGGCCCATCTTTCCGGGCGGGATCAATAATCTGTACTGCCGGACCCAATGCGACCGTGGCCGGCGCGTTGGGGTGCAAGTTCCACTTGGCGGTGGTTTCCACGCGGTACAGGACGTGCCGCTCGTGCATGAGCAAAGCATTGTTCGGGTCAACGTAGCGGCCGACGTTGTACGCCTTGATGTTTTCCGAGTAGCGCACCGACTCGATGTCGTCACTGGGCAGAGTCATGCCGGGAACTGACCGCGGCATGTTGAGCACCGTCAACTTGCGGTTTGACGCGCAAGCTGAAAGCAATAGCAGAGGAATCAAGCAGATAGTTTTCATGGATTGTTGCGATGCGAAAGTAGAGGCATGACGGTCGTTGGTGGCTGGTTGGTTTCGGTCGTCACGAAGCGAGTGCCGCCGAGGACGGCATCGGACTTGTCGATGGTCTGTGTGACGTACAGGTAGAATTCCTTCCCCGCCGTCACACGCACGTAAAATCCGTCACGCTGGATCGTGTCGAGAATCTGCTGCGCATACGCGCCCAGAACATCCTGCGCACCCTTGAGCGGCGCGTTTTGGAGCGTGGGGACGAGCTGCGAGCCGTAGATAGTCTGCTGATTCACGGTCAGTGCGGAGGCTGCCCCACTCAAGAACGTCGCGGCGAACAATTTGAGTTCGGCAAGGTTGTCGGTCTTCAAGACCTGCCCGCGCAAACCGGCGCTGCCATCTGTAATGCCCCAGCCGTCGCCGGTGGGGTCTTTCTCCCGGTCGAGGGCGATGCCATCCAAGTGGAGTTCCTCGCCGGTTTGCCACACCAAGGTCCAACCGCCGTTGCTGGCGATGCGTTCCCGCTTCCGGTCGGCCTGAGCGGTCCCGTGGACTTCCGTGCCGGCAGGGATGATGAGCCGGCCATCGTGGTAGATGTCCTCAGTGATGAGGCCAATGATCGGCGTTTGAATGGAGGACGAGTCAATGGTCACGATGAGTTCGCAGGGAATCAGCCGTCCGTACGGCGCATAGAATTTGCTCAGCGGTTTGCGTTCCGTCTCGCTCATGGGCGGCTCGGTGTAGAGGCTGATGGGCGTGAAGCCATCGTTGATCTGCTGCGGGTGCACACCGGTTGATGTCGCCATCGTGGCGGCTGAAGTGGTGCGAGGTGGCCTGAAGGGAACGATCTCGCGCTGGATCGTCTGTAGTATCTGGGATGTTCTGTTTGTCTTCTCGGCTGGCGTTGGCGCGGCAGCAGTCTTGGGCTTGCCCTTGTTCGGGTCGTAGAACCCTTTGACGAATACAATCGCGAAGATCAGCAGTACGACGAAGGACAGGAGTACGCCGGTCGGGCTGCGCAGAAAAGTGATGGCGTTGCGCGGGTTCATTCAGACGGTTTCGATTCGGGCTGTACCGGCTGCGGCGGCGGTGCGTTCGTCTCGACGCGGTCGAGAAGGACTGTGAAGTCGTTCTTCAGAGATAGATCATTGCGTCCGCCGTTTGGTGTCCCGGTTACGGCGAAGTACGCGGGCGCTTGGCCCTTCGGCGGGATCGTGCCGCTCGCGTCGCTGATCGATTCCGGATACGTGCGATCACCGACGCGGAGCGAAAAGCCGTCGGGCCGGTATTGAATCGGCTGGTCGGTTTTGTTGCGTAGCAGAATCCTGAAAATCAGCGTGTCCTCGGGGTTGAACCGGAAAACCTCGTCGAGTTGAACCTCGTAATCCTTGTAGTCCAACACTCGCGGTTTCTTGCTGAAATTGACGTATTCGACCCGGGCAACCGCATTAGCGTGGTACTCCTTGAGAAGCGGGTAGGCTTTGGCCTTGTCCAAGAGCGCCAGCAGCCGGCTCGGTGTGACACGGGCTGAGACGGGGCGAATGTCGGCGTCGGTGTCGTACTGAAAGATCACGGAGTAGAACGGGGATGGACTCTCGACCAATTCGATCACGTAGGTCTTCTTGTTCCACCGAATGTTCATGTTGGTCGCCGCCCTTTCGACCAACGCCCTCACGGACAAGAAGTACGAGCCCTTCGTGTGGGCGATTTGAAACAATCCGGGGACTTTCGGGTCACTGGTGACATTCGCCGCATCAATCGCCGAGATCGGGCCGGGGAAGCTGATGGTTGTCACGCGGCTGCGGGATACCGGGATTGCGTACACGGTGTGTTCGTCCAAGCGGTATTCCGCGATGAGGCTGGCGTCTCTTGCGGAGCTTGACTGAAGGCACAGCAACAGCAGCAGGGCGATGTGTTTAACGAGATGTTTCATATTTGAAATCGTACACGGCGGTCGGGAATCGTCCGTTCTGGACCATGTTGGGATTGCGCTGGAACTTGAAGGCGAGCGTGAATGGGACAGCTTCCGCGAAGGCTCTGTCCTGGAAGATCCCGGTGCGAACGAGTTGCCCGGTCACTTGGGTCAGGACGAAGTTTTCGCGGGTCTGGAGGATCGTGATCTTGCCAATCTCGGCCTTCTGATGCAACTGCTTTGCGGCAAACTCCGCTTCTTCCGAAGCGCGTTCGGCCTGAGCTTTGACCAGGGCATTCTTCAGGAACATCTGCTTTAGCAGGTCATCGTGGTCAAAGCCTTTGGGGTTGCGCTCCAGAAAGGCGACGGTAGCCAGCGTACTTTGCTCGGCGTGGAGGTCTTTGGCCTCCTCGAATTTTAGCAGCGGCGCGACGTGGAATGTGCCGGATGGATCAAGGATAACCACGCGCTCGCGTTGTTTGAAAGTCTGCACTAGAAAGAAGCGGTCAACAGCCGCTCCCACAAGAATCAGTCCGGCCACGATGAACCAGAACCACGCGAGGCGGTCCCGGTCCACGAAGATGCGCGTGGGATCGAATTTCTTGCGGGAGAGATTGGGGCGCTCGGTTTTCGGAACCGGAGTTTCTCGGAGAGTTGTCTCGGCTGCGTTCATGTCGATGGGGAATGTGGGTTCTTAGTTTTGCGCAGCAACGCTTGCACGGCGTTGTCACCGCTCACGTCCATCGTGGACGGCGTTGAGGTGGTGGTCTTGTCGTCACTTTCTCGCTTCCTTGCACTGGCGCTTGTGCCGCGCATCTGGCCAAGAGCAGTGATCATCGAGCCGGTCGGCGAGTAGGTGCTGCCGCTGAGTGATGAACCAACCAACGTGGCGCCGGCTGCCGTGAGGCCGCCGGCGGTGGCCATCGCCGCGCCGGCAACGCCGCCGCCCGTTCCGAACGTACCGGCAGTAATGAATCCGCTGCCGGCGGCGGTGGTCGCGGCGGCTGTCACGCCGCTGATGAGAGCTGCGCCGGCCTGAATGCCGTGAGTGATGACTCGTTGAATGATGACGGGTGCAGCGATGGTGCTAAAGATCAGCCACACGCCGAGCGCGGCAACACCGATAAAATTCTGAAACGCATACCCCGCCGCCCCGCCAACCGACTGATTCCAAAGAAAACTCTGGTCGGTCATGAAAGTGATCAATCCTCCGGTGACCAGTGAGGCTGCAGCCCAGCCGAGTGGCCAGAGCATGACGCCAACGAGCGCGAGCAGGTAGTTCGTACCGATTTGGTTCAGGGCGCGGATCGCCAGAAAGCCTATGAAGATGGGCGAGAGGGCATAGCCCAGGTAGAGGATGAACTTCTGGATCAAGTACGCATAAAAAACGATGATGCTGGCCAGCAGGCCAAAGATCCACAGCAAACCAGAGATGAGCGCCTCAAAGATGGACGTGCCGACGTTAAACAGCTTTTCCCACCAACTGTTTTGAGGCGTGGTGGATTGCTGGGCCTGCAGCGCTTGGTTGTATTGCTGGTAGACGTTGGTGGGATCGGCCTGAAGAACGTCTCTGACCGTGGTGTCGGTGATCACGGCAATCTGATTGCCCCAGTTCACCAACTGCGTGAGCACAATGATGTAAACGATCGTACGGCCAAGTGCTCGCATGACAGCCCCTGTGCTGCGGCGACCCGCTATCGTGGACAACACCATGCCGGTGACGAGGAGGAGGTACGCCACCGGCATCAGCACCGATTTCAAGTCGGCACAGCGTGCCGTAAAGTTCGGAAACAGGCTGTCGAAGTTGTTCATGGGCTACCGCTCGGGGAATTTCGGCGGCGACGTGTCGAGATTCAGCGTCTTGTTGGTCGGCGTTGCCGGCGGCGATGGTCGCCGTTGATCTCCCTTGCGCGCGGAGAGTACAGCGACGACCACCGTGAGAATCACGAAGGCGACAACGAAAGTGACCATCAGTTTCTTGGTCACTGATTGGTCTCCGGAAACAGTGCCGGTTCGGAACTGAGTTTGACCGTGTTGTTGTACTTCTGGATGCCCTGGGAAAACTCGGCCTGTTGCTCTTCGACGCGCGCCTGTTGCTGCTTGGCTTGATCGTTCTGGTTCTCCGCATTCTGGACGACACTCACGCTTGCTGCGTGGTCGAGTTCCTTGTCCGTGGCGGTGAGTTCCGCATTCAACCCAATCAAGACGCCCGTGAGCTTTTGCACCTCAGATGCGGTGGTGGCGGCCCGGAGTTGTACGGTCGTGGCGGCAATGTCTTGCCGGAGCGAGTCGCGGCGGGAAACCACGTCAGCATACACGCCGGTGAAGTTCTTGGTCGTCTCATTGACGGCGGCGAATTGACGGTAGAGGTTGGCGGCTCTCGACACCGAATTGCCGTCGGGCGTGGTGAACGTCGTACCCACGTTGTGATAGAGGCCATTCGCGTCGTAGCGCAGGGAGTCAATCCCTTGGGACAGGTTTTCCAACTGCCCAATCGCCTGACCGACTCCGGTGTTTTGGAGGTCCGAAATCAGGCCCGTGAGGCCGGCGAGGTTTAGGATTTGAGACGGATTGCCAAAGGCCTTGTTGTACTGTTGAAGTTGCTGCAACTGCGATGTCAGCGTGTTGATCTGCTGAATCTGGTTGTCGATCATCTGCACGTACTTGGCAATGTTCTGGGCTTCATTAATGATGTTTTGCGTGTGCAGTGCGGGGTCGTACACGACCCACTGAGCGTTCGCGGATGCGATGCACAGCAAACTACCGGCGATGATGGCACGTATTGCTCTCATGATTTATTCCTCGATTCGTAACAGTTTGGTGGTTGGATTTAGGATTGTTCCGTCGATGGATTGTTCGGGGACCGGGATCTCGTAGTAGCGGACGTTCTCTTGGTTCTGTTCGGCTTTCTCCTTTTGTTGGTTGACCAGTATCCAGTACTGCTGTTTCACAGCGTCACTGCGCCCCTTCTCGTAGCCGGTGGTGTACGCATTCTCCGCATGCTTCTGGCTGGCGTAGTGCAGCCCCTCGCTGACAAGAACGCCACCGGCGGCACCGGCTGCGGTGATGGCCGTGTTGCCGTGGGAAAACTCACTCGCGAGTGCTGCGCCACCGGCACCCATCGCGAGATCGCTGATGGGGCGGGTTGCAGCACATCCTGTCAACAGAAGCGGAATGAATGCGAGAGCGACGAGATGGTGTGCTTTCATACGGGTTCGGCTACTGGGGTTGGGTTGGCGTGGCGGATGATGCCCTCAATGATGTTGGCGCTGCCGCGCAGTTCTTTGGCCCGCTTCTCAAAGTGTTCGCCGCTGGAGCTGCTGCAATACAGCATCTCGGGTGAGGTGACGTTGTGAACCGTCCCGCAAATCGGTCGGAGCGAGTCGATTTGCAGGTAGGTGAACGCGGCATACTTCTGTCCGACTTGGTGGTCGGGGAGCGGATAGTTCATGAGGGTGTGCTTGGTGATTTCGGGGATGGCGATGTCTTGGCCGATGTCGTCGATGTCAGCGCGGTCGTTCTGCCGCATCAGGAAGAATTGACGACTGTTGCCGAACACCGCCGACCGGATGCGGCTCTGCTTGAACCGCGCGTACTGCTGAACGATTGAGATGTTCCAGCAGTTGAACTTACGAAGCTGCGCATAGCTCTCCTTGACGATCTCCTCCCCGCCGGGGATGTCGAGGAAGCGGGCGACTTCCTCGTACACGTTCCGTTTCCGCAACGCGCGGGGCAAAGTGATGATGTGTTTGCGCGCATCGTTGGTGATGAGGAAGCCGGCAGCGGCGCGCAGTTCCTTCGCCGAGTCCGGGATGTACCCCAACTCGAAATGAGCAATCTTGCCGGTCAGAGACAGGTTGGTGACGCCATCGAAGAGAGCACCGTAGTTGCCGTCGCGACACCACGGCAGAAGCAGCGTGGCGATCTCGTGGATTTGATCGCGCTCGGCCCCGGACGCGTCGAGGAACATCAATTCCTGCAACATCCGGTGCGTCGGAAATTCTTCCGGCGTGACATAGGCGAACGCGAGGTTGCGCACCTCTTTGCTCGTGTTGGGGTCTTTGAGAAACTTGAGAACCTCGCCTTCATCGAACTGGTCGAGGTACGCGCGGGCTTCGTCTTCGTGTTTCGCTCGCCAGTCGCGCAAGTCCGCGAACGCTTCCAGCGTCGTTGCGCCGGCCGGCATCTTTTCGTGCCGGTAGTGGCTCAAGGCATAAGCGTGTCGGGCGATGGCAAGCAGTTGCTCGGAGCGTTTGCGCGACCAGTCCTGAAAAACATCCTCGTATAGCAGATTGATGTACTTGGCGATTTGCGCCTGCCGGAGCATCTGTTTGTCTTCGTGCTGACTGAGGCCAACCATGCGTGCGACCAGCGCCGTCGCGGACGCAAGGTGATCGGGCGTCAGCGGAAGACCTTTCGTGTCGAGGTAGTTGATCGTGATGGTTCCGTCCGGCTGGATGATGATTGGCTTGGCATCAGGATCAACCGTCTGCACGTAGATGCCGTAGGACAGCCCTTCCTCGATGATGACTGTGTAGGCGAAGTAGCCCTCGGTCTGTGTGAGAAGATCACATACCGTGACGGACTTGCCGGCACCGCTCATGCCGAGCAACACGGCGTGCTGCGGCGAGACGTTCGACGCTTGGCCTGCGAACGTCTTGATGCCGACCAGATTGCTCGCCGAGCCTTCGTAGATCGCCTCGGCGGTATCCAAGTGACCGGTGAAGGTGGCGCAGAATGGGAGCATGTCCGCGATGTACCGGCTTTCACCGTAAAGTTTGCGGTGTTCGTAGCGTCCCCATGTCCAACCGGGCCACGTCTCGTAGAACAACAGGCGCGACGTGCTTGGCAGCGCGCTTTCGACATACTGCGCGCTGTTCATGCTGTTGATGGCGTTCTTGATCGCGCTGGTCTTGACGGACAACCCGTCCTTGGTCTTGTCCCAAGTGCGCACGATGAATTGCGCATGGAACGGCAGTGTGTCGCCTCGGGCGAGCGCGGCGATCTTGCGTTGCTTCTTTTCCAGCACGGTCAGGAGTGACACTTTCTTTTCGCTGGCGTAGTCGCCGGCGATCCGGTCGTGCTCCTTTTCTTCCTTGAGGATTTCCTGGCGAACGGGCAGCGGGTCGATGCTGACCGTGATCGTGTAGTCGAGGAGCCGGAGATTGGTCAGCCGGCGGACCAGACCGGGATGGGTCATTTTCGGCCAGCGAGTGAGGGCGATGATGGAGTGGTAGTAGCCGTCCATCCAGAAACCATAGTCGGGTTGGCCGTTGGCTTCACAGTGCCAGCAGTTCTCCTGGATGGAAAACTCCGGGTCGAACGCGTCGAAGATGTCGTAATCGAATCGCTCGGCAAGAGACGGATTCAGGAACATCTTGTAGTGCCGGTAATGGTCGGCATCGGTCATCGGGGTGATCCGTGCGCCCTGGCCGGCGAAAATGCTGGCCAGCATCTCGTGGACTTGGGCGAATTCAGCCTGCATCTGCTCAAGCGTCATCTCGTAGAACGCCGCCAGCGCCTTGGCGGTGCTGGTGGCCTTCGGCGAGGTGTCTATCTTGCGCGAGATGTAGAGGACGAGCCGCTGACGGCGGAGATTGCGGTCCGCCATCGCCTGCCAGTAGCGCATGAACCGCTCGTTCCGGCAGCGTTTCGTCCAAACGTTGTGCATCTTCTCGGTTTCCTGCTGGTAACGAAGCAGCGGTGCGCGGTAGTCCGAGTCGCAGTAGAATTGCACCTGTAGCCGGCGCGCGTCACCGAGCGATGCCAAGAGCAGTGTGATTTGGTCTTGGAATTCGTTCAGGTCGGAGACCTGGGCATTGTCGAGGTCGGGTGGTTCAAAGATAAATCCTTTGGAAACGAAGCAGCCTTGGCGCAGACCGTTGAAGACGAGCAGGTCGCGGATGAAATAGCCGTGCGGGGCATTATCGAACATGTTGGCCCTTGAGCGGATGCGGGGGCTGGTGGCACACGTCAGGACCGAATCCAGACCCCTTGATCCATAAATCCAAACAATCAGTGTCGTAGCCCGGCGGTTTTCCCTGCCGGAAGCCGTACACGTATACGAGCGTGAGCAGGAGCGGAATTGCAGCGATTACCAAAGAAGTCAGAAACGATACTTTCGCGACGCTGAACGTAATCAACAGCGTCATGACTGATGCGAAGCAGCCGCCGGTCATGTACCAGAACAGGTTGCCCTCCAGCCCCCACGTCCGGCCTTTGGAGTCGTCGGCGCTGTTGGTCTCGGTAAGTCGCAGCGTTTGATTGCTCATTGGAACGTGCCCACGTCAACGGTGGAAGTGCCGATGCCGAACGCGACGAACAGTGCCTTCACGATTACGGGCGCACCGGCGATGATGAGGCCGCCGACGATGGAGAGTTTCCCGGAATCAGTGTCGCCACGGCGGATCGCAAACCCGCCGCTAATGACACAGATCGTCCCGAAGATGAACCCGATGAGCATGACGATGCCCAACGCGCTGCTGATGCCTTGCGTGAGGCTGGTGCCACCGCCAGCCTGCGCCAGAATGGGTGTGAGTCGAATTGCGAATGCTAAGAAGGTCGTCTTCATAGGGGCGAGGTTGTACTGCGGTTAGCTGTGGTTGCTGTTCGCAGGCGCGAACAATTTTCAGCGCGCAATCGGTAAGATAAGAACCGATGACAACGGCGGGTTCACCGGTAAAGACGGATGGCAAACTGCACGAACTGGAATCGCACCTCCGGCAGCGCATTCGTGGACAAGATCACGTCTTGCCGCGAATCGTTTCCCTTCTTCAACGTGGCGAACTTGGGTTGACGAAACCCGGTCGCCCACGTGGGAGTTTTCTGTTCCTTGGTCCAACCGGTGTAGGCAAGACGGAGGTCACGTTGACGTTCACCGGTTTTCTGATGAGCAAGGAACACTTGTTCCGCTTCGACATGTCTGAGTATCAAACGCAAGAGAGCTTGGGATTACTGCTCGGTGGCAAGCTTGGCGAGCGCGGCACGTTGGGGATGGTTTATGACCGCTCAAAAATCGGCACACTGCTGTTCGACGAAATCGAAAAGGCGCACCCTCGTGTGCTCGATGTCTTTTTGCAAATCCTGGACGCAGCGCGTGTGACGATGGCGAGCGGCGAGACTCTGGAGTTGAGTGGTTTCTACGTGGTTTTTACGTCGAACATTGGAAGTGCCGACCTGATGAACTTGCAATACTCGACACCGGCCACGATGGAGCGTCACGTCCTCACCCGCGCTCAGCAAGCCATGCGTCCCGAATTGTATGCCCGCATCACAGAAAAACTGGTATTCAACCGTCTGAGCTACGATCACCAATTGGAGATCGCACAACTGTTGTTGAATCAGGAATTGGCGTTTCTGAAGGCCAAGGGCCATGAAGTCACACCAGACGCCACGGTGCTCCCGTTCCTAGTCCGTCGTGGTTTTCACCCCAAACTCGGCGCGCGGCCCATGCGCGATGCAGTCGAGAAGCTGGTCGGCGATGCCGTGGCGGTTGATCTGCTGACTGGTGGTTCCGGCTGCGGATCAGTTGTCGTGGACGAAGCAGCCAATTGCCTTTCCATACATTGATTTCCGCCGCTGCGCGACCTCAGATTGGCACGATGCAATCGGGGGAGTTGTAGCCGGGGGAATTGACGGCGCGGCTGACTGGGTAAAACTCCATCTGGTCGGAGGGATACGGTTTCAGAAGCGCCAGCAGTTCTGAAAGCGGGCTCTCGGGATCAAGCCAAGTATCCTCGGATTGGCGTGGCAAAACGACCGGCATCCGGTCGTGGATTGTGGCAATCAAATCATTCGCTTCGGTCGTAATGATCGTGCAAGTGGCAATTTCATTTCCGTTCGGCGACTTCCAGTTGTCCCAAAGCCCCGCAAACCCAAATGGTTCGCAGTTCTTCAACACAATGCGCACGGGTTGTTTGACAGTGCCCGTTTTCTTCCACTCGTAGAAACCGTCTGCGAGGATGAGGCAGCGCCGTTTGCGGATCGAGACGCGGAAGGCCGGGCGACTGGTAAGTGTTTCAGAGCGTGCGTTAATCATGCGGTTGCCGACGGCGGGGTCTTTCGCCCAGGACGGGATCAATCCCCAGCGCATTTGCATCAGGCAGCGCTTGCCATCATTGGCGAGCACGACGACCGGTTGCGTCGGCGCTATGTTGTAGCGGGGCGCGACGGTCTTGTAGAAGCTGGCCGAAATCTCGATGCCAAACCTCTTCGCCAACTCCTTGGCCTCTGCGGTCAGTGTGAATCGCCCGCACACAGGTTCAATTCCATTCCCGCCGCGCCACCAACACCTGTGCGTATTTCATCACTCAATCAAGTCGGCCTCGCGCAGAGGTTCGATGACGCCGTTCTGGAGTTTGGCTTTGTCGAAACCTTTGGCGGATTCAGCCCGCACCGTCACCGTCACCTTGCCGGCCATGTCAGCAAGGTTGGCGACAGCGTTCCATGCTTGGAAGAGCTGGGCGCGATCCGCTGTGAAAGATAGTTCGAGCTGCTTCTGGGCGACGGGTGTGCCGGCCGGTTGTCCAACGGCTGAGGGCGCAACAGGCGGAGGCACTGTCACGGGCGGCGTGCTTCCTCCGCCAACTGACGTTGCGGTTTCTGCAACTGACGCAGGTTGTGGAATCGCCTGCGGGAGCATCAGGAAACCTGTGTCGAAGTCAATTTCATCATCAGCGACCAAGTTCTCGAACCGAACTTTAGAGAGGGCCACCTGGAATTTTCCATCGGGTCCCAGAGTTGGCACCGGCCCGCTGATGTAGGCGAAAATACCATCGCTGATGCCGCGCACAATGGCGCGTCGCAAGGCCATATCGGATGTCAGTCGCGCAAACCCGAGGAACGAATAGAACCCACTGAGGATCTCGGAGCACCGTATACCCATGAGCGGCGGATTCCCTTCGCCTAGCTTGAACAACTCGATGATCTTCGGTGGCGCGAGGGTGTCATGGACTTTCCTCTGCACCTGCATGATCAACTCGCAGGTGCGCTCGTACACCATCGCTGCCTTCCCGCTGGTCAGCGTTACCTGCAACGGTCGCCCACCCACGGCGATTTTCTCCAAGACGATCTTGTTCTCCACCAACTTCGGCATCCACACTTCGACGTACAGCTTCAAGAACGCCGATTCCAGGGCACCAGCGTGACTGGCCTCGCGTTCGCGTAACTCGTCTTGTTGCTCTTTCGTGAGGTTGAGCTTCTTCGCGTTTTTCCGCACGCGGTCAACCGCGATCAGGTAGCGTGTCTCGCGGCGCAGCGTTTCCACCTGATCGGCAGCCGGAATCGTCAGTGCTAAACCATTCCGATACTTACGCGGACTACTGCCGCACTTCTCGATCATCTCTAACGCCGTCTCTTCCCGCTCTTGGGCTGGCTTCGTAGCAAAATCCAATGGGAGGTAGGCAATCAGAAAACGTGGGTCTTTATCCGGTATGGCCGAAGAATCCGCAGGCCAGGCAATGGCCGCGTGATGCCCCGCCAACCGTTCCTCCAACAACTCCCTGACCCGCTCAGTGACCGATTTCTCGTCCCGCGCTACGGCATCGGCTTCTTGTTCGACCAGCAGCGTTACATTCGGGTCTTTCTTGAAGCAGTACCGGACACCATCGTAGTGCAGGTAGAGACAATTTTGGCGCAGTTCTGCTAGGCACGCCTTCGCCGTCAGGCTGTCGAGGTCCGGGCCGACGCACGCGGCCAACAACTCCGGCTCGGTCACACCCGCTGGCAGCACTTCCGTGCTGTTTCCGACTTCGCGTCGCAGTCCGCCGAAGGAAAACAGGAAAATTGCTGTCGCCAACTTCGTCGCAACGGATTTGCCCACCTCCGCCGGGTTCTCCTTGGCCCGACGCTGGTCAATGCGCCGCGCGCGCGAACTGTTCCCTACCAAGTCCGCCTCGAACACGGCGTCGTACTGGTTCATCAATCCCAGTTCCTTGACCAAAGACCGCCTCACATCGTGGTCGGACAGCAATACGTCACCCGGTCCGAGCACCCCGGCGCTCTTGCCGGCTTTGTGTTGAGCGCGCAGACAGGCGGCCAGAAAGCGGAGTGCCCCACGGGTACGTTGGTACTCCGGCAATGACGCCCACCGCTGCCGCATCAGGTCAATCAAGGCAGGGTGAAATGGGTATGCCGACTTCATCCGATCTCGCAAGCTGATGCCTTCCTCGTCAGCCTGCCTCTCGTCCGCCTCGCTGGTCGCGTAAGCTTTGCGCGCCTGCGTGAATACCTGCTGGTACGCCGTCGCGGTCATGCCGGCTATTTTCTCATCCGGCATCTGCTCCAAGAGCCGCCGCTGGATGACCCGGCAAACCTCGTCTTCCACCACTGGTTCGCGCAGTTGGTCCTTGCGGTTGGCGAGATCCGACACGGTCTGGAGCAACGCGAGATAGGCCATCGCTTGGTGCGGGTTGCTTGCCGGCAACGAATAAACCAAGGCGGTCTTGGGCGCATTACCGGCGGCGACCGTCAGCCGTTTCAGAAAAATGAGCGTCTCATCCCGTAACGTCGTGTCGTGAATCTTGTGGCCACCGGCACTGATCAAGTATTCCAAGACCTCGTCCAACAAGATCAAATTGGGTTCGTCTCCGAAGAGCTTCATCAGGTCGCTGGCATCGGGGGACAGCCGGGATTCGTCATTTGCCTGCATGATTTCATAGCCCGCCTTGCCGCCCAGGCTGAGCGCGATCCATCCCCAGATGGTTTTGACACGGATGCCTTTGTCCTCTTTTCCCTGCGTGGCATTGAAGAACTGTCCATCCACTACTGCCACCCGCACCTTGCCGAGGCTGGCCAAGCCCTTCGCTTCCGGCAACGTGTCGAGCGCCTTGCGATTCCGCGCCGCGTGGAGCAACGCCGCCATCGTGTGCGATTTGCCGCCGCCGAACGGTGTCATGAGTTTCAGCACCGGCGCGCCGCCCTTTCCGGCCAACCGAGCCAAGACTTCCTCCAACAAGCTCTTCAGCCCGGTGGTGATGTACGACGCTTGAAAGAAAGTCTCCGCGTCGCGATAGACCGGCGCGACAGTGCCGGTGCCCTCGGCTAACGGCCCTAGGTCGAGCGCGAAGATGTCGGTCTCGGCGTGCTCTTTTAGCACGTCGGGGTGCAGGTGCACGGATTCGATCCAAGGTTTAACGGTTGTTGTGCTCATGATGCTGTCTCCTTCAGAGATTTGATGTAGTCCTCGCCCGGACGGAGGATAACCCACCGGTCGCCGTCGTCGTACTCTGCAAAATTACAGTGCTCCAATTCCTGTATCGCCTGCAAATAGTGTCTGCCTGTCAAATTCGTCGGCGTTTGTGAATATGGATTAACGCGAACCAATTTGATTTCGGGATGATCAAGAACTGCCATATCGCCGTCCCCATCGGCGGCGATACGCAGGATTTCCATTGCTTCCTTCGACAGCCTTGGCAGCGATTTGGCCGGTGCTTGTGAAATGGCCGCTAAGATACCCGCCAAAGCTGACTTCACGTCTGCAAATTCGGCCAGTAACACCTGCTGGTTGGTGCTCATCGCCTGCAAAATCAGATCGCCCATTTGCACCAACTGATCATGCTTCCGCGAAATCAGTTGTTCCAGTTGGGCTTGCGCCTGTGCCGATGATTCCACAGCGGTGAGCAATTCCTGATGGTTGTGCCGTCGAAGCCATTCGAGGTAATTCTGAATCGTGGCGGCTTCCGTTGCTGTTTTCCGGTCCGACCGGATGCCGTCCAGCCATTGAATGAGCGTTAGCAGTATGCCCATCTGCTCGATCATGCGGCATACTCCTTGCGATTGCTCGGTATCACGCGATTCATAGCAACCGTTCTTGCCCTGCTTTCTTATCCGCCTTTACCGTCTGGCCTTCCATCACGGCGCTCCAGTTGGCCAGCAGCTTGCCAAGTGTGCTTTGCTCGGCGGTGGGGGACACGTCTTTCAACTCGCCGCCTTTGAGCGCAGGACCGCCCAATGCCTGACAGACCAACTTCAGTTGTTCGAGGTTCGGCTGGGTATCAGCGAGGAACTCAGGAATCTTCGGCGGCTTGTGCTCCAATAGCCAGAGCAGGCGATGGAGCATGTCCACCACCGGGCGGGCGGTGCCGGTATCATCCGGTATTCCGAGATCATCGTCGTCGCCGCGCTCGGTGAAGTCCAGCAGCCGGTACTTGCTTTTGTTCTTCTCCAATACGGCGTTCGCACCACTGGCCAGACCGTTGTGGCCGTCCAACTCGACGTGCGTGCCGTTGGCGAAGATGATCGCCTCGCCAGCGTCCAGATCCGCCGCGCCGTAGGTGTAGCGCCACAACACGTAAAACCGCGTCGCCGCGTCCATCCCCGCGAGGCTGGTCTGGCCGCTCTTGCCGCCGACCTCTTTCGACAACCGCGCCAGGATGGTTTCCAGCACGACCGTCTC
>JBEKFI010000005.1:0-47518 GCA_050013395.1 Verrucomicrobiia bacterium
TCGCGCTTAAACCGGTCAACTTCAGAAGCATCGATGATCTCAATGTCCATTCCGCGCAACATGATGAGGATGGCATCCAACTCTTCGGCGGACAAAATGTTCTCGGGCAGGATGTCGTTGACGTCTCCGTACGTGAGATACCCTTGCTCGTTGGCGAGCTTGATCAATTCCTTGATCTTGAGGTTCTTCTCCTCTCGGTCGAGTTCAGGCCGAACTTTGGCTTGAGTCCTTTTCTGATGATTGGTCTTAGACATAGAACGAGCGCTACGAGTGTGAAACCAATTTGGTTTTGTCCATCGAAGGCCGCGCAATATGGTCTAATTTACGCCTCAAGTCAAGTATCTGTTGCTTAAGTGTTACCATTGCTGATTCTGTCAATTCGGGATGCGCCAGTTGGGTGCACAGTTCACGAAGCTGGCGCTCCAGCGCCCGTTTTTCCAAGGCTGCAAGGCAATTGATGGCGGCTTGAACTCCAGTCGCTTTGGGTTGCGGTAGCATCATTAATTCGACCCAGAATCGTCTTTCTTCGTCGTCGGAAATCTGGCCAAGCACCGCGTCCGCCCCATGCCAGCATTTGCCAATGCGTAAATCCAAAATGTGTCCGATCAATTTGCCCGGAACGTTTTGTATCAGCCACGCCCGATCCAAGCGCGCAACCACAACATCGACAATCCGTTCATCCGTCAACATCAATCGTAGAAGCAATGTTTCCGCAAGAAGCGGACTTGGTCGCTCGGTCTTTGCAGGAGACGAATCTGTCGCTGCACATTCAGAGTCGTTTGAAGGCCTTTCGATTCGACGTCCGGCCTGCAGACGGCGCACTTCCTGCCACACGGCATCCTCGGGTACAGCCAACCGCACCGCTGTCTGCTGGGCATAGGTCGATCGCAGGATAGGGCTGGGCGTTCTCACCAACCAATCCGCCAGATGCCTTGCGATTTGGAGCTTCCCGCTATCAGATCGTGGATCGTGCTGCTCTGACAACCTCTCAAGTAAGTAAACAAAAAAACTCGGCGCTTTGGTAATCAGATTTTTAAGTTTCTCCGCACCCATCTCCTTTACAAAGCTGTCAGGATCATGACCCCGGGGCAAGACGGCTACCCGGATAACGAGGCCGGCTTCCCATAACGGCTCGGCGCTGCGAACCACAGCGTTTTGGCCGGCAGCATCGGCATCGAACATCAACACGACTTCCTCGGCATAGCGCTTGAGGATGCGAGCGTGCTGCTCCGTCAACGCCGTCCCTTGCGGCGCGACGACATTCGTCATGCCCGCCTCGTGGCAGGAAATCGTGTCCACTTGGCCTTCGCAAACGATGGCAAATCTCTCGTCCAGAATCGCGCGCTTGGCTTTGTCCAGCGCAAACAAAATCTTGCCCTTCTGGAAAATCGGCGTCTCGGGCGAATTGACGTACTTCGGTTGATCCTTCGCGTCGGTCAGGATCCGTCCGCTGAACGCGACCACGCGACCTTGTTCGTCACAGATGGGAAACATCAGCCTGCCGCGGAAGCGATCATAAAATCCATCCCCACGTTCCCGCCGCAGCGCCAGCCCGGCCGTCTCCAGAAGTTCGGCAGAAAACTTCCTCGACGCAGCCCACTGAATGAGCGCGTCCCATGCATCAGGCGAGTAACCGAGTCGCCAGCGCTTGACCACGTCCGCCGTAATGCCGCGCTTCTTCAGGTAAGCGCGCGCAGGTTCCGCCGATTTCCCCTTCAGCAATGTTTGGTGGAAGAACTCAGCGACTTGCTCGTGAAGTTTGAACAGTAGCTCCTTCTGATCGCGGTTCGGCTCGCTTGCCGTTTCCTCGAATTCCAGGCGGACACCGGTGCGCTCAGCCAGGCGGCGCACAGCGGAAATGAAATCGAGATTCTCATACTTCATCACGAACGTGAACACGTCGCCGCCCGCGCCGCAACCGAAGCAGTGCCAGATTTGCTTCTGTGGGTTGACATTGAAGCTCGGCGTCTTCTCCTTGTGGAAAGGGCAGAGCGCGCGAAAGTTCGCGCCCGCCCGTTTGAGTGGAAAATACGATCCGATCACCTCGACAATGTCGTTGTTCTGTCGGATCTGCTCCAGAATATGATCAGCAATCAGACCAGGCACAGCTTACCACAAACTTTCTCACACCCTATTTTCCGGCGCTGCCGTCCTCGACGTTCGGCTCTTCGCGTCGTTTTAAATCCTTCAGGAACCACATCTTCTCAGGGAATTGCTTCTCCGCCATCGCCGCCACTGCGGGGAATTGCCGCACCACAAACGCGCCGAATCGAGAGTTGCGCGCAATCTCCTCATGCCAAAACGGGCTTCGCGTCAGCATCAGAATCACGCTCAGCCATGCCATGATCACCACCATGGGCAGCAGACCCGCCACGCCGCCACCGATGTCTTCTACTGCGGCAGTGAACTGCATCTTCTTCATCCGCCGGTGTACCAACAGGCGGACAAGCAACGAGATCAAGTAAACCGGCACCGCGATTGCGACAAACGCAATCAGATTCGCCGGTTCTTCGACCAATCCGGTAACTCCCTGCAGCCACTTGCCCGCGGGAATGTAAAAGTGCAACGCCAGCGCCACCATCAGCAACAGTCCCAACACGCGAATGATCTCCCCGGAAAACCCTGTAATGACGCCGCTCCAAATCCCGTAAACCAACGCCGCCAACACTACGCAATCGTACCAGTTCATGCCAAATGGCAATGTCAGGTTCCCCCCTCCATCACTCCGATCAGGCTAGTTGAACTCGGCGTAAAATTCTACAAAATTGTTGTTCGGCTCGTTCGTGGTTTTGTCATGGGGATGGCAACTGAAGGCGCAGGATGTAGCGCTGGAAATCGCTTTCCCACTGGTAGCTGTCGCGGCCGAAGCGCCGTTGAAAGCTGGCGATGTCGTCGCGGTTGAATTTCAGGTCCTGAAGATAGCGACGAAACCGGCTGTTACTGTAACTCGATCCATCGCGCATCATTAAATAATAAACAAGCGCCCAACTTATGGGGTACGTGACCTGCGCGTTGCCGTAGAATGTTGCCCGATCCATCTGCAGCAGGTCAGACACCGGGAGAGATTGCCCAGTGCGACAAAGATACTGCGCGGCCCGTAGTTTCTGTTTGCTGATCAATCCCGTATGCAAACGACCATTGCCGACGTAGCTCGTCTCAAAATATTGCGCCATGCCTTCGTTGAGCCACATGGGCACTTCCGTGCCAAGTTCGTAGCCGAGAAACTGGTGGAATCCTTCGTGCGCCAGCACCTGCCAGAGATTGTCGTGCTCGTAGGTGACCAATTCGTAAAACGTATTGCCGTCCTCGTCGGTCTTGAGATGACAGTAACCCGCCACGCCGCCGTGGGCGAGTGCCGTTGGACCGGCCGCGTAGGCGCGAAAATCTTCGGCGTTGCTGAACACGATCACGCGCGCGCCGGCTTTCAGCGACCAGTTTGAGAAATACCGCGAGTACTGCCGCAACATCTCGTTCATGAATCGGTTCACCTGCCAGGCCACATCCGCGCCGCTTTGCGCCAGAACTTGGTACTGCCCAGCAGTTGCGTTGTAGAATTCGACGATCGACGGTGCGGCTTTCTCCTGAGCGCACACGACGCTGGCCGTTACGAAGAACAAAGCGGCGACGATGGTTCTTGAGTTCACGGCTGGAATCTTAACCCAACTCAAAGCCAGCGGCAATGGTTGTGGATGAAACTGTGTGCCAGATGCTACCGGCTAATGACCGGTAAGTGACGCGATAAGTTCACACTCGGTTGAGGCGTCCTGTTGGTTGGGAAGCCTCAACTGCGTCGACGGCGGTCGTTGACACCTCAAAGTCAACATGTTACTTTTGCGGGCTTTTGGCGGGGAAATGAGCCAAATCAATTACAAAGACACGCTGAATCTTCCGAAGACCGACTTCCCGATGAAGGCGAACCTGCCACAGCGGGAGCCGCAGATTCTGGCGCGTTGGGAGGAAGCCAAGCTCTACGAAAAGATTCAGACAGCGCGGCATGATGCGCCGCTGTTCGTGCTTCACGACGGGCCGCCATTCGCCAACGGCGACGTGCACATTGGCACGGCGCTGAACAAAATTCTCAAGGACGTCATCATCAAATACAAGACGATGCGCGGGTTCCGCGCGCCGTACGTGCCCGGCTGGGATTGTCACGGCCAGCCCATCGAGTACAAAGTGAAGAGGGAACTCGGCAAGGAAGCGGAGAGGATTTCTCAGACCGAATTACGCAAACGCTGCCGGACCTACGCCGAGAAATACATCGAGATCCAGCGTCGCCAGTTCAAACGCTGCGGCGTGTTCGGCGATTGGGAACGGCCTTACCTGACGATGACTCCGCAGTACGAGGCTGAAATCATTGGCGCGTTGGCCGACATGGTCGGCGACGGTTACATCTATCGTGGCAAGAAACCAGTGTATTGGTGCGCGACCTGTCGCACGGCATTGGCGGAAGCGGAAGTCGAATACGCCGATCACACGTCGCCTTCGGTGTACGTGAAGTTTCCCATCAAGGATCGTCCGAACGAGTTCGCGGTGATTTGGACAACGACGCCGTGGACGTTGCCCGCCAACCTTGCCATCGCGGTGAAACCGGGGTTCGCTTATGTGCGGGCGCAGGTCAAAGGCTTGTCCGCCGAAGCTGTTAAAACTCATCTGATAACTGGTGGGACAGGCCTCCGTGCCTGTCCAAATCCGCGCGCACAGGCAGGGACGCCTGTGCCACCGGGAATTCATGAGGCCGCTCCCACGGAAATCTGGATACTGGCCGAAGGTCTCGTCGAACAAGTAGGTAAGGCTTGCGGCGTCGAACTTGAAATCATGGAAAAGATTTCGGGCCGTGATCTGGAAGGTGCGGTCACTCGTCATCCGTTTATGGACCGGGATTCTCCCATCATCCTGTCGCCGTACGTCACGTTGGAGCAGGGGACGGGCTTGGTGCACACCGCGCCCGGCCACGGCGCGGAAGACTACGAGATCGGACAGAAATACGGACTGAAGACGCTCGCACCGGTGGACGACGGCGGTGTGTTCACGGCGGAAGCGGGACAGTTCGCGCGGCAATTTGTCTTCAAAGCGAACAAGTCCATTGTCGAGCATCTCCGTAAGATCGGGGCACTTGCCGCGAGTGCCGACGTGAAGCATTCCTATCCGCATTGCTGGCGGTGCAAGAACCCGATCATTTTCCGCGCGATGGAGCAATGGTTCATCGCGCTGGATCATCGCGGGTTGCGCCAGAGCGCCATGGACGAAGTGAAGAAAGTGCGCTGGGTGCCAAAGTGGGGCGAGAACCGCATCACGGGCACAATCGAGCAGCGCCCTGACTGGTGCGTGTCGCGTCAGCGGGCCTGGGGCGTACCGCTGCCGTTCCTGCATTGCCGCGATTGTCAGAAACCGATTCTCAGCCGTGAGCTGATTTTGAAATTTCGCGAGCGCGTCGCCAGGCAGGGTGTGGACATCTGGTTCGAGCAAAGCGTGAAGGAATTGTTCGGTGACGTGAAATGTCCGTCGTGCGGCTCAGCAAATCTCGACAAGAGTCCCGACATCGTGGATGTGTGGTTCGAGTCGGGTGTGAGTCATCGCGCGGTGCTCAAGCAACACGCGCAGTTGACTTACCCCGCAGACGTTTACCTGGAAGGCAGCGACCAGCATCGCGGCTGGTTCCAGTCGTCGCTGCTCACGGCGATGGCGACGGAAGGGAGGTCGCCGTTCAAGACGGTCGTCACGCATGGCTTCCTTGTGGCGCAGGTCGAGGAGACGGGCAAGAAGCAGAAGATTTCCAAGTCGGCAGGCAAGCCCGCCAACGCAGAAGATTACATCAACCGCTTCGGAGCGGACGTGCTGCGGTTGTGGGTGACATCCGAGGATTACCAGGGCGACATCCCGCTGTCGGAGGAAATTTTCGCGCGCATCGGCGAAACCTATTTCAAGATCCGCAACACGCTGCGGATTCTGCTGGCGAACCTGTACGACTTCGATCTAGCTCAGCATGCGGTTGCCCATGACAACCTCGCGCCGATCGATCGCTGGCTGCTGTCTCGTCTGCAAGGGTTGGTGGCGGAGTTGGGCGAGGCGTACGAGAACTTTGAGTTTCACCGTGTGTATCATCTGGTGAACGCGTTCTGTGCGGTGGAGATTTCCTCCTTTTACGTTGACGTGATGAAAGACCTGTTGTATACGCTTTCGCTCAATTCGTCGGAGCGGCGCTCGGCGCAGACAGCGATTCATCAGACGGTGGCGAGTTTGGCGAAGTTGATTGCCCCGGTGATGCCGTTCACAGCGGAAGAAGTGTGGAGCTTTCTGCCGGCGCGCGAAGCGGAGTCAGTTCATCTGGCGGCGTTTCCGGTGGCGGACGAAATGCAGCGCGACAAACAATTGGAAGCGCGCTGGGAAAAGGTGCTGGAGGTGCGCCGCGTGGCGTCACTGGAATTGGAGAAGGCGCGACAAAACAAGGCGATTGGCAAATCGCTGGAGGCGCAGGTGGAAATCGAGCCTGACACGGAGGCGACGCGCCAGTTGCTGGAGGATTTCGGGCCGCTTCTGGAAACGGTATTGATCGTGTCGCAGGCGCGTGTCGGGAAGTTGACGGACGGCCAATTGCGGGTGAAAGTCACCCCGGCCGCGGGAAAGAAGTGCGTTCGCTGCTGGCGCTGGAGCGAGGATGTCGGGGCGGACCAGAAGCATCCAGAGTTATGCGGGCGATGCGTCGAAGTGATCCAGCAGGTCATGGAGGCAACGCCGTAAGGTTGCTGCCAAGCTTATGAAGAAAGCGAAGAAGCAGACAAAGAAGACAGTCACCGTACGGGGAAAAGGGAAAGCCACATCAACCATGCGTTCCAGGAAAGCCGCGGCCATTTCCAAACACAAAGCCGCGAAACGTGCGCCTTCGGTCAGGCCGGTAGCCGCTGAGCCGCGCGAGCCGAAGAAACTGAGACTCTCCAAGGAAGAAGCCGGCAAATACAGGAAACTGCTTCTGGAGTTGCGCGATCATTTGATTGACGGGGTGAGCTTCCTCGCCAGCGACAACTTGAAACGGTCGAACCGCGAAGCCTCGGGCGAACTGAGCGGTTACAGCCTCCACATGGCCGATGCGGGCACGGATAATTTCGACCGTGAATTCGCCCTCAGCCTCGTCTCAAACGAGCAGGAGGCGCTTTACGAAATCGAGGAAGCGCTGAAGCGCCTCGAACAAGGCACGTATGGCCTGTGCGCGAACTGCGAAAAGCCCATCCGCAAGGAGCGGTTGCAAGCCATGCCCTTTGCTCGCCTGTGCGTCCAATGCCAATCGGGGGTGGAGAAGGAACATCGTCGGCCCACGGAGCTCACCGCTGTGTTCAGCGAGACGAGCGAAGACGAAGGCGGCGAAGGCGAAGAGAGCGCGGAGTGACGCGTGAGGCGTGTTGTCCTCATTGCCGCGATCATCGTCATTCTTGACCAACTGACCAAACTGCTCGTCGTTCGCTTCATCGGCGTCGCAGAATCCCGCGTCATCATCGACGGCTTCTTCAACCTCGTCAATTGGGGCAACACCGGCGCCGCGTGGGGGATTCTTCAGGATCGCAACGTCGTGCTGGCGGCGGTCTCAGTGCTGACAGTTCTGGCGCTTTACTTGTTTAGGCATTCCTTCCAGCTTCACCGCACCGGCTGCGCCATCGCGCTCGGATTGATTGCGGGTGGCATCGTTGGCAACCTCATCGACCGGGTGCGGATGGGTCACGTGATTGATTTTCTGGATTTCTACATTGGTCCGCACCACTGGCCCGCGTTCAATGTCGCCGACAGTTCCATTTGTGTCGGCGTCGCGCTGTACGTTATCGCTTCTTGGCACAGTGATCGCGAGACGCAAACCGCCGATGCGAGCGCCTGAGTTGTTCAGAGGTCGTAGGACGAGCGCTTACGGCGGTCGAATCTGACCAGCATGCGGCAACCCCGGCGCGAAAGAAATTCGGCGATCTCCTGAAACTTCATTCCGATCTGACCGTGCGCGTGCGCGTCTGAGTTGACCATCAGCGGAATGTCCAGCGCCAGAGCCTGCTCCACGATCAGCAGACTCGGGTACGGCTCCGGCGTCGCAAGCTCAGCGTGGCGATAGCCCGAGGTGTTGATTTCGATGCAAAGGTCGGCGCGCGCGATTTCCTGCAGCGTCTGCGTGGCGTCGGCCACGGAGCGCTCCGTCGGTGGGTACCCGATGCGTTTCGCCACGTCGAAGTGCGCGATGATGTCGCAAAGCCCACTGCGGGCAAGTTCCCGCACCAGCTCGAAGTAGCGCGCGTAGTGCGCGTCGATGTCGCGGGGAGCAATTCTTTCCCAGGCGCCGATGCGGCACTCGCGATCGAGATAATGAACAGACCCGATGATGTAATCCCACGGGTACGCGGCAATCTGTTTTTCGAGATAGCTTTCCAGCCCTTCCACAAAATCCACCTCGAGTCCAAGCAGCACGTCGATCTGGTCGCGATAATCGAAACGAAGTTCCGTAACGCGGTTGACGTAGTACTCCAACTCACTTTCCTTCATCCGCACATTCGCGGCGAAGCCATGGGGCAAGGGGTTGTGATCGGAGAAGCCGATCTCGCGCAGACCCAGCTCGATCCCCCGCTCGACGTATGCCTCCACCGGCCCCGCGGCGTGCTGGCAGAGCGGCGTGTGTATGTGATAATCCGCGATGATGGGCATCGGAAGCCGCGCAGTTTAGCGGCCAGCGGGTGCATTGACAATCAATTTGCTCAACTCTAGTATCCGGCAGATGGAAACGCCCGTTGTCTTCGACTCCAAAGGCCAGCAGATCGTTGGCATGCTGCACATTCCCAACGGCCGCGGCCGATTTCCGGGCGCGCTGTTGCTGCACGGTTTCACCGGCACCAAGACGGAAAACCACCGCATGTTCGTGAAGTTGTCACGTCAACTGGCCGAACACGGTATCGCCAGCTTGCGCTTTGATTTCCGCGGCTCAGGCGACAGCGCAGGAGAGTTTGAAGAGTTGACGATTCGCTCCGAGGTCGCGGATTTGTTGGAAGCATTGAAGTTTCTGGCTCGCCAGAAGCGGGTCAACTCGCGTCGTCTGGCGTTGATCGGCATGAGCATGGGTGGTGCAATCGCGGCCCACGTTGTCGCGCGTGAGAAAAGCCGCATCAAAACGCTCGTGCTCTGGGCGCCGGTCGCCGAGGGCGCGGGCATCCTCGACGAGCTTTCCACGCCCGAGGCCGTCGCGTCGCTGGCTCAAACGGGGATCGCCGATTACGAAGGCAACCTAGTCGGCGTGCAGTTCATCCGCCAGTTCGCCGAAATGAAACCGTTGCGCGAGATCGTCAAGTCCAGGTGCCCCGTGCTCATCGTTCATGGGTCGGGCGACGAGACCGTGCCGGTCCAGCATGCCGACATGTACGAGCGCGCGTTACGTGCGTCGAAGCGGCTCATCAAGAAAGTCATCATCGAGCGTGCCGACCACACCTTCACCAAGCACATCTGGGAAACGCGCGTCATCGACGAAACGTTGGATTGGCTGGCCGAGACGCTGTAATCAGTTGCCTCTTTGGGCTAACGTTTGAGTTCAGCCAGCGCGAGCCGTGCAGCGGATCGCGGTGTCACGGGTGCAGACCTGTATTCATGACGAATTCGACTCTTGCCGTGGCTCAACCAACCGCTGCCGCAAACTCCACGCCCACCGGTCTTGGCATGCACGATTCCTGCCACCTCGGCGCTTGAAATATCAAGTGTACAGGTCTGACCCCTTTTTCGTCGTAGTCAGTGCAAATCCCGTCTCCACAACCTCATCCAGAATCTAAACGCTTGCTGGCAGAGAAACAGCAAAATGAAAAAGGACGGGATGCCTACATAGAGTCCCACGGGCGTAAACCCTAGACGCAACAGAATGACTGCCAAGGGAAGAACGAGAAAAACGATGTAGAAGGAGATGTACATCGTCTTATCTCTGCTCGACGAGCCGCGAACAGCCGAACGAACCCGCCAGATGATGGCGACAACCATCACGACCCACGCCAGCGCCAATGCTATCTGCTTCAATGTCATTCTCCATCTAACGTAAAGCAGTGTATCCGCCGTGCCGCCAGAGAGCAAGACTTCACGAAGAGGTGTGATCGATCTGACCGGGACCGGGGTCACATCTCGGGACCAGGGTCACATCTAACTATTCTCCAATTTACGCGTGGCTTGCTGCGCCAGCGCAGCCAGTTTCTTGTCCCGCTGCAACTGTTGTTCAAACCGTCGTACTGCTCCGCTGACGCTTCCGTAGTCAAGGCCGCCAGCAGCCACCGCTAAGTCCCGCAGCCGCATCCCGCAACGCTTTCTTCCCAAGTACAGGGCCAGATCCCGCCCCCAGTCTCCATATCGGTCGCGAAATGTCTCCCATTTCTCGCTTTTCAGTCGCTCCACCACCGCCACCGCGCGATCAAAGCTCGCTCGCTCCCGCAGGCGCCGCAGTCCGGCCTGTTCCTTCTCGTCGCCGCGCAAGTGACGCCGCATACGCCGCACAAACTCCGCGCCGCCAAGCAGCACTCCCGCTTGCAGCCGTTCCCAAGGGCTTTGCACCACCCCTTCCCGAATTGCCTGCTCCACAAACCGCCGATACGCTTGCCGTCGCTGCTGGTCCGCACCGCCGCCGAGCATCTCCAACACCTCCCGCTGCGTCAACCACGCCGGCCCTTGGCTCAATCCGGCATAGGCCCGGTACGAACTCCACCGGTACGCGCGTAATCGTTGGACGCGTTCTGCCACCACTTTCGCCTCGACCGACCCGCCCACGCCCACACGCGTCCGCTGCCGCGCCGCCTTACCTAGCCCCAACCGCCCGATGCGCACCGGGTTCAAATGCACGTAGCGACTGACCTCCACCGCCACTTCCCGCTCCAACACCACCGCCTTGAACCGTCCCTGAAACAAGTGCCCCACCCGCCGATGCCGCCGGTTAAACCACACCGTATAACTGATCTGCAACCACTGCATCGCCGGGCTGAGATTGGCCTGCGGCGTCTGCACCAGCAAGTGATAATGATTCTCCATCAATACATACGCATGCAGCCGCAGCCCGAACCGCTCGACCCATTCGCCCAGCAACTCCAAGAATCGCCGCCGATCCGCGTCGTAGGCAAACACCGCGCGCCGCTCATTGACCCGGGCCGTCACGTGATACCAGCCATCCTCGATATCCACTCGCAAAGGTCGCGCCATGCTCGGCATCCTGCCCGACTCCCGAAACCCGGTCAAGTCTAAAATGATGAATAGTTAGATGTGACCCCTTCTCGCTCTGCGACTCAACAACCGGCAACCCTTCTCGGATTCGGGATTGTAGCCGCGAGCCTGCTCGCGGCCCGTGTCATCACCGGTAGCTTGCGAATTGCCGCGAGCAAGGCTCGCGGCTACAATGCTCCGTATGCCCTTTCAGCTGATCAGCAAGTACAAGCCGCGCGGGGACCAGCCACGGGCGATCAAGGCGCTGGCGGAATCGCTGCGCGCCGCGAATCGCTACCAGACGTTGCTCGGCGTGACGGGCAGCGGCAAGACGTTCACGATGGCCAATGTTATCCAGCAGTTGGATCGGCCGACGCTTGTGATTTCGCACAACAAGACGCTGGCGGCGCAGCTTTTCAGCGAGTTCAAGCAGTTCTTCCCTCACAACGCGGTCGAGTATTTCGTCAGCTACTACGACTACTACCAGCCCGAAGCCTATATTCCGCAGACCGATACCTACATCGAAAAGGACGCCAGCATCAACGAGCAGATCGAAAAACTGCGGCTCTCGACGACCAGTTCATTGCTCTCGCGGCGGGACGTCATCGTGGTCGCCAGCGTGTCGTGCATTTACGGTTTGGGTTCGCCCGAAGACTACTTCGAGATGATGGCGCTGGTGAGCGTTGGTAGTGAAATGTCGCGTGACGACCTCCTGCGCAAGTTGGTCGACATGCAGTACAACCGCAACGATGTCGAGTTCACGCGTGGCAATTTCCGCGCACGTGGCGATACCGTCGAGATTTGCCCCAGCTACACCGAGGAAGCCGTGCGCATTGAGTTCGCGGGCGACCGGATCGAGCGGATTACCCGGTTCGATCCGTTGACGGGCAAGAAGCGGGAGGAGGTGAACACGGTCTCCATTTATCCCGCGAAGCATTGGGTCACGCCGTACCACAAGATCGCGGGCGCCGTTGAGTCGATCAAAGCCGAGCTCAAAGAGCGTGTCGCTTGGTTCGAGTCGCAGCGCAAACTGCTCGAAGCGCAGCGCATCCATTCGCGCACGATGTACGACATCGAGATGCTCAAGGAGATGGGCTTCTGCGCGGGGATCGAGAACTACTCGCGCCACCTTAGCGGGCGCGCGCCGGGCGAGCGCCCGTTCACGCTGATAGATTTCTTTCCGAAAGATCGCCTGCTCGTCATTGACGAATCGCACGTCACCGTTCCGCAAATCGGCGGGATGCACGCCGGCGACCGCTCGCGCAAGACGACGCTCGTCGAGCACGGTTTCCGTTTGCCTTCGGCGCTCGACAATCGTCCGCTCAACTTCCAGGAATTCGAGAGCCTGATTGGCCAATGCATCTTCGTCTCCGCCACGCCCGGGCCGTACGAGTTCGAGAAATCTGTAGCGGCGGTCTATGACCGCCGACAAGAAGACGACACAGATCGGCGCTCGCAGAGCGCCGCTACGGTACGGCTTGTCTTTGAACAAATCATTCGACCCACGGGACTCGTCGATCCGCCCGTTACTGTCAAACCGCTCAAGGGCCAAATCGACGATCTCATTGAACAATGCCGCGCCCGCGCCGAGCGCCACGAACGCGTGCTCGTGACGACGCTTACGAAACGCACATCGGAAGATCTGGCGGATTATCTTCGGGAGGTTGGCATCCGCGTCAAATATCTTCACAGCGAGATCGACGCCATCGAACGCGTTGAGGTTCTGCGCGGCCTGCGCGCTGCCGATTTCGATGTGCTGGTCGGCATCAACCTGCTTCGCGAAGGCCTCGACCTTCCCGAAGTCTCGCTCGTCGCAATCCTCGACGCCGACAAGGAAGGTTTTCTGCGCTCCGCCACCAGCCTGATTCAGACGGCTGGTCGCGCCGCCCGTCACATCAACGCCGAGGTCATTCTGTACGCCGACGTGATGACCGACTCGATCAAGAAATTCATCGAGACGACCGACTACCGTCGCAAGAAACAGCTTGAGTACAACAAGCAGCACGGCATCACGCCGAAGACTGTGAAACGCGAACTCCAGCTCAGTCTAGCCGAATTGACGAAGGCGCGCGAGGTCGAAGCTTCGGTGGTGCGCGAAACACGCGGCGGTTATCGCACCGCTGAACTGTTGCGCGAACTCGAAGCGGAGATGATCGAAGCCGCCGAGAACCTGCAATTCGAGAAAGCCGCGATTCTTCGTGACCAAATAACGGAGTTGAAGAAAGACGGGGATTCTGGAGGGTCGCGCTCCGTCGCGGCCGCGCCGAAGCGCCAAGTCAAATACGACCGCAAATTGAAGGTGAATGTGGTAAAAAGGAAACGCACTAAGCAACGGCGTTTCTAACATTTGTAGCCGCGAGCCTGCTCGCGGCTTGTTTGTTGTCCTTTGCTTGTTGATTGTCGCGAGCAAGGCTCGCGACTACAATGGCCAAGTGCACGAGCATCTGAAACGGATTCCGGTCTGGCTGCCAGCGGATGCCGCGATCATCTACTTGGTCACCTGTTGCACTGCGTCACGCCAGAAGGTATTGGCAAACGCGCAGGCCCATGAGGCAATATGCGCTGCTTGGCAACGTCTTGGTGACTGGCGAACGGGTCGTTACGTCGTCATGCCAGAACACGTTCACTTCTTCATCGCGCCGCTTGCCCGCGATGCGAGTCTATCCAAATGCGTTCAAGCATTCCGTTCTTTCGTCACCAAGACTTTGCGTCCGGTGGGTTACCCGTATCCGCTGTGGCAGCGCGAGTTCTTCGATCATCTCCTGCGCTCGGATTAAAGTTGTGCGTCGAAGTGGGAGTACGTTCGGCAAAACCCAGTTCGTCACGGTTTGGCAAAGAGACCTGAGGATTGGCCCTATGCGGGCGAGATTCATCCGCTGGAATTGTGACCGCGAGCCTGCTCGGGGCCACATTCTTCGCACATTTGCTGTAGCCGCGAATCCCATTCGTGGGTTTTCTTGCAGATTACCGCGAGCAGGCTCGCGGCTACAATGTGAAGCGTTTTTGTGGTATTCTCCGCGCCAATGAGCACGCTTGCCCTTGACGTAATTCGCTCGATCGTCCGCGCTGCGCTCGCCGAAGACATCGGCGCAGGCGACATCACGAGCGAATCGGCGGTTCCTGCCGATCTTCGTGCCGATGCGGTCATCATCGCTAAGGAACTGTGCGTTGTTGCCGGTCTGCCTTTTGTCGAAGTGGTTTTTACGGAACTCGATCCTCATATCAAAGTGAAGACGTTGGTGAAGGACGGAGATTTGGTCGAACCCAGGCAATCGGTCTGTGAAGTCAGCGGTCCAGCGCGCGCGATCCTGACGGGCGAACGCACCGCGTTGAATTTCCTCCAGCGCCTCAGCGGCATCGCGACGCTCACACGCCAGTTTGTTGATTTGGTGGCACAGGCCGCCGTGCCTGTGAAACCGAAGATCCTCGACACACGCAAGACCACGCCGACGCTCCGCGCGCTGGAAAAGTATGCCGTTGCGGTCGGAGGCGGACAAAACCATCGCATGGGTCTGTTCGACGCCGTCATGATCAAGGACAATCACCGCGCCATCCTCGCGCGGCTCGGCCCGAAGGCGCTTGGCGATGCCGTCGCAACCGCCCGCAAGAACCATCCCGAAGTGCCGATTGTCATCGAAGCCGACACGCTCGAACAAGTTGAGGAAGCGCTCGCCGCCGGCGCCGATCACATCCTGCTCGACAACATGACGCACGACGAGTTGCGCGAGGCCGTCAAACTGGTTGCCGGTCGCGCCAAAACCGAAGCCAGCGGCGGCGTTCGCCTCGGCAACGTCGCCGAGATCGCCGGCACGGGTGTGGACTACATTAGCATCGGCGCGCTTACGCATTCAGCGAAGGCGGCGGATTTTTCGATGGAGATGGTGGAGTAACTGATGAAGACCACACAACACCGGACCGGTCTGTGCTGGAGGATAAGGGCGGCATGGGCGTGGGCTCGCGGCTCCCGCGACCCGCGGACAAGGCGGCGTGTGTTTGTTTGGTGCTTGAAGCAACCGAAGGTCATCCTTGCTACCCTTACAGTTGGCAATTGTGCAGGCGACCCGGATGTGATCAAGGCGTTGCTCGAACAAACACCGGTGTTGGTGCACGTCACGGACACAGAAGGTGTGCCGCTGGCGCAGTGGGCGATGCTTCTTGCTAGCACCGAGATCGTCAACCTGCTGTTGGAAAACGGTCTAGATGTAAACGCTAGGTTTGCTGGCGAGAGCACGCTGTTACACATGGCAGCGGAACTCGGGACTTCAGAGATCATAGAGTTGTTGCTCTCAACAGGGGCAGAAGTGAACGCGCGGGATCAAGATGGAATGACTGCTTTGCACATCGCGGCTAGAGGTGGCGATATCGTGCTGGTCAAACCCTTCTTGTCATGGAATGCGGACATCGACGCAAAGGACAACGCTGGGAAGACTCCAATGCAGCAGGCAGTGGAAGCTGGTCACACAAGGATTGTTGATACGCTCCGAGAATATGGTGCGAAGGAATAGGTTTTGGTACGGACGACCCGCCGGGTCGTACTGTAGTGCAAGCAAACAACGCGGCGCAGCCGGCGGCTGCGCTCTGCCGTGGATTTTGATAGAGTGCTTGCGAGATGAACACGGGCAAGGCGATCTTGGAGACATTTTATCGGGCGGCAGGGCAGTTTGTGCCGACGGAGCAGTTGGCAGAATTGCTGCGGATGTCTGCCGAAAACATTGTTGCTGAAGTCGCCCAGCTCGAACGACTCGGTTACACGATCGAATCGCACCCGCATTTTGGTTATCGCCTGCTTGGGACTCCTGACCGCCTCACGGCGGATGATATCAAGGCTCGGCTTGGAGCCGTGGGGTTTGTGGGAGCGGCGTCCCCGCCGCGATTGACATGGGGCAAGACTCCCGGTCGCGGCGGGGACGCCGCTCCCACAACAAGACAAACAGGGAACCACGTGATCGGCTCGGAGATTCTGGTCTTCGAGCAGACGTCTTCGACCAATGACGTTATCGCTCGCATGGCGAAGTCGCAACGAGGCGAAGGGATCGTTGTGTTCGCCGAATCGCAAACGAAAGGGCGCGGTCGGCACGGGCGTGCATGGGCATCACCGCGAGGGAAAGGGCTGTGGTTTTCGGTGCTGTTGCGGCCTGAACTGCCGTTGAGTGCTTCGCCGCGCATCACGGTCGCCGCAAGTGTCGCGGTCGCGCGTGCGCTACGACGGATCTGCGGCGTGGATGCGCGCATCAAGTGGCCGAACGATGTTACCGTCAACGGCAAGAAACTTGCAGGCGTGCTTACCGAGTTGCAGGGCGAGGGAGACGAGATTGTGGCAGCGATTCTTGGCATCGGCATTGACGTGAATTGTGCTGCGGTGGATTTCCCGCCCGAGGTCGCAGAGATTGCGACATCGCTCCAAGTCGAAACGGGGCGGGCGCATGATCGCCCGGCGTTAACGACGGCGGTGTTGCAGGCGCTGGACGAATGTTACGCGGCAGCGCAGACGGATTTCGATTCGATCATCGCTGAGTGGGCGCAGTTGTGTACGACGCTCGGCAAACAACTCGTCGTGACAATAGGCGCACGGCGCATCGAGGGCCACGCGCAGGCGCTGGATGCCGATGGCGCGTTGCTCATACGAAAAGACAACGGACAGATTGAACGGATTCTGGGTGGTGATTTGGTGGTGGAACGGGCATGAAAAAGCAAAATGTCGCTTTGCTGATCAACGCGAACAATACGAATACCAGCTTTGCGCTGTCCAACGAGAAGCGCATCCTCCGCACGGTGAGAATTCCGACGGCGGCGATTCGCGAGATTCCGTTCGCATCGGGGCAATACACAAGCTGTGTGCTGGCGTCCGTCGTGCCCGCTGCGACAAAGAAGCTTCTGCGAGTGCTGTCGGTGCGGCCGTTGATCGTGAACGCCTTCATCGACCTCGGAATCGGTGTCGATTATCCCAACAAGCGGCAGATCGGCGCGGATCGGCTCGCTGATGCAGTGGGCGTCGCAGAGTTGTACGGTGTGCCCGCCATCGTCGTGGACTTCGGGACGGCGCTCACGTTCGACATCGTCAACGCCCGCCGCGAATACGTCGGCGGTATCATCGCGCCGGGGCTGGCTGCGGTGACGGATTACCTTTATCAACGCACCGCGCTTCTGCCGCGAATCAGAATTGTGGAGCCCCGCCGTGGCGGGGTCATCGGCAGGAGCACGGTCGCGGCGATGCGTGTCGGCGCGGTCGTCGGCTATCGCGGGCTGGTGAAGGAAATCCTGCATGCGCTGCGGCGCGAGCCGGGATTACGCGGTGCGATCGTTGTCGCGACGGGTGGTCACGCTCATTTGATGGCGAAGAAGATTCCCGGGATCAAACATGTCAATCCGATGTTGACCCTCGAAGGGCTGCGGTTTATCTACTTGCGAAATGCAAAGGAGTTGTAGCCGCGAAGCATCTTCGCGGATGGTGTGACGGTCGGAAGTCGCCGCGAATGAGATTCGCGGCTACAATCGTTTACAAATGAATCGTATCGACTCCAAATTTCAGGCACTGCGCGCGGCGCGGCAGAAAGGCTTTGTCGCTTACATCTGTGCGGGCGACCCTAACTTGAGGGCGACGGCGGCGCTGGCGTCCCGCTTGAGCGGGATCGGCGTGGATGTGCTGGAGTTGGGCGTGCCGTTCAGTGATCCGCTGTCGGATGGCGTCGTCAACCAACTTGCCGCGGAGCGCGCGCTACGCAGTGGGACGACGCTCGACGGCGTCTTGAAGACTGTCGCGGCGTTGCGCAAACAGAACTGCCAGGCGCCGATTGTACTCTACATTTACTTCAATCTTATTCATCGCCACGGTGTGAAGCAGTTTGCGCGTGACGCAGCGGCGGCAGGCGTGGACGGCGTGCTGGCTCTTGATTTGCCGCCTGAGGAGGCGGCCGCGTACGAGGAAGCAATGCAGCGCTCTGGCGTGCATCCGATTTATCTCGTCGCGCCGACTACACCAGAGAAACGCGTCCGTGAAATAGCGCGGCACGCCAGCGGATTCATTTACTACGTCTCGCGCGAAGGCGTAACGGGCATGCAGAAAACCGTGTCGGCAACGATACAGCCGATGGTCGCGATGATCCGCAAACATTCGAAACTGCCCGTGGCGGTCGGGTTCGGCATTTCGACGCCGCAGCAGGCGCGCGCTGTGGCTGAGACGGCGGATGCTGTCGTCGTCGGCAGCGCGATTGTGAATCAGATTGCGAAGTCGGGTGCGGACAGAAATCTTGCGAGTAAGGTCGCGCGCTTCGTTGCGCCGATGGTGAAGGCGGTGAAATCGGTCTGAACCATGAAAAAGATCCTGGTAGCCATTTTGTTCATCGGCACTCTCATGGACGCAGGTTGTCAGCCAAAGGGAACAGGCGGTTCCGCACCACAGCCAAGCGATCCTCTGCCCTCATGGCCTCGCAATTCCTTCCAGCCGACCGGTGCAAAGGCGCTGGTGTGGTATCAGGTCTATGGCCGTTTCCCCGACACGATCGAGATCAGCCGAAGCAAGTATCGATGCAACGGCATCCCCGAAGGCATCGAGGTGCGCAATTACAGACGCACGGATAGCGAAGGGGCGGTCACAAGCTTTTTGACTCGACCTTTTTTTGCAGCGGGTTTGAAGCGCGAGCTCTCAGAACTTGCAGCAGCGGTCGAAGCGGCTCCTGAGTACACGATCATACGCGGCGAAACACCTGACTCGACGAGCCTCGATTACCTGCGGGATGTCGTTGGGCTTGTCACTTGGTTCTTGGACAACGGCGGCTTGGCCGTGTTGGATCCGCAAACTTTCAGGTGGTACGACCGCGAGAAATGGCGTAGTGAACTGTTTGGGCCGAACGTGCCGGTCCCGAGACATCATGTGGTGATCCTGTACTCTGAGGAGGACGGCATCGCAGACGAAAGCCTGTTCTGGCTTCACACGAGGGGCATGAGGAAGTTTGCCCGACCCGATTTGAGCGTGCACGATGTGCCCGCCCAGTATCGAGGCGCGGCGATTGACCTGTTGAATCGACTGATTGAGATCCAAGCTTTCGGTCAAGCCATTGCAGAAGGGCAGCCGGTGAATATGCAATCGCTGCCGCCCGGCATGACTTGTCGTCACGCGGGTAGCCTGAACGACCCGGATTTCAACAACACCCACATCGAGATGCGGTGGCCAAAGTGAACTGGGCAGTCATCATGGCGGGCGGATACGGCGAGCGATTCTGGCCGATGAGCCGCCGCAAGAAGCCGAAGCAACTGCTGCCGATTGTGGGCGACCGCACGATGATCCAGCAGACTGTGGCGCGGCTGGAGACGATTGTCGATTATTCACGGATGATGGTGGTGACCAATCGCGAGCAAGCCCCCGTGGTCCACAAGCAACTGCCGCGGGTCAAGAACGTCGTCGCCGAACCGATTGGCCGCAACACCGCGCCGTGCATCGGTCTCGCGGCGGCGATCATTGGCAAGCACGATCCCGATGCCGTGATGGTGGTTCTGCCTGCGGATTCATATATCCGTGACGTCCGTCGCTACCGCCAGGTCGTGAGCGATGCGCTCGATTTGGCGGGCAGAGAGAACGTGCTTGTGACCATCGGCATCCAGCCGACTTTCCCGCACACGGGTTTCGGTTACATTGAGTTGGGTGAGGAACTGGCCGCCGGGACGCCCACTCAGTTTTGGAAGGCGCATCGCTTCGTAGAGAAGCCAGACCTCAAGACGGCGAAAGAGTTTTTCGCGAGCGGCGGGTATCGCTGGAACGCGGGCATGTTTGTCTGGTCGCTGCGGGCCATTGCCGAGGCGTTTCGCGAACACCAGCCGGAAACGTGGGCAAGCTGTGAGCGGATTCGGGGAGCCGTTGCGACGAAATCGTTTGGCCGCGTGCTGGCGCGGGAGTACCGACGGATGAAAAGAATTTCAATCGACTACGCCATTATGGAAAGGGCGGACAACGTGGTCGTTGCCAACGGCGATTTCGATTGGGACGACGTCGGCGACTGGCCTGCGGTCGGGCGCCACTTTGCGAAGGATGCCAACGGCAACGTCGCGCGCGGCGAATTCGTCGGTCTGAACGCGAGCAATTGCGTGGTCGTGAGCACAGATAAGCATCTGGTTGCAGCCGTGGGCGCGAATGACTTGGTGATCGTCCACACGGCTGATGCGACGCTGGTTTGTCACAAGAACGAAGCGCAGAAGGTGCGAGACTTGGTGAAGAAACTGGCGGAGGAGAAGAAGTACAAGAGATTCTTGTAGCCGCGAATCGTATTCGCGGCAGCGGGAGGGCCGCGAGAAGGTTTCGCGGCTGCAATGCGTATGCGAATTCTCGGAGTAGATTTCGGCATGAAGCGCGTCGGCTTGGCGATCAGCGACGAAACAGGCACGATTGCGCAATCGCTCGATCATCTCGTGGGCGGCTCGGATCAGACGGTCGTTCGCGAACTTCTGCGGATCGCCGCAGAACACGGTGTCAGCACGATCGTCGTCGGTGTGCCGTTGCGCATGAATGGATCGCCCAGCCCGCAAACGGAGCGTACCCTGCGATTCATCACGTCGTTGCAGCAGGCCACCACGCTGCCAGTCAAACGCTGGGACGAGCGGCTCACCAGCGTCCAAGCCGAGCGCGCGCTGCTGGAGGGAAATGTCAGGCGCAAAGACCGCAAGGAGAAGATCGACAAGCTGGCTGCTCAGATTATGCTGCAAAGTTACCTCGATGCTGCGAACCTTGGTCCGTCCGGCTCAGACAGTAGCGGCGGTCTATGACCGCCGAAGGACATGCTCTAAACCGGGCCGCTGCTCGTAGAGCGCCGCTACAGATGAAACACTTCAAGCTCACCCTCGCCTACGACGGCACCGCCTACGGCGGCTGGCAACTTCAGCCGAACGCCATGACCGTGCAGGAAGTTCTCGAAGCGGCGCTGGCGAAGATCGCGGGGCATCACGTCCGCGTCCACGGCTCGGGCCGCACCGATGCTGGCGTTCACGCCCGCGCGCAGGTTGCCAACTGTTCTTTCGCGACGAAGCTTTCGCCACACGTTCTTCGCAGTGCCCTCAACGCCAATCTGCCTCCGGACATCCGCGTCCTGCAGGTGCAGGAGGTGGACGCGAAGTTCCATGCGCGTTTTTCGGCGAAGGGCAAAGAATATCGCTACCAAATCGACTGCGGTGCCGTGACCGATCCCTTCCTGCGTGGCTATGCTTGGCATCACCCGAAGCCGCTTGATCTGACGGCGATGCGGCAGGCTGCGAGACTGTTGAAAGGCCGACATGATTTCTCGGCACTGTCCGCGAACCCGCTGCGGCCCGCCTGCGTGGCCGAAGCCACTTCGTCGCGGCGAAGGCCCGTCGAGAACCGAGTTCGAACCATTTCCAAGCTCGCGATCGGCAGAAGCGGCGGGGTGCTGACGATCACCGTGTGTGCCGATGGTTTCCTTTACAAGATGGTGCGCTCCATCGTCGGTGCGTTGGTGAAGGTGGGCGAGGGGAGATTGACCGTCGAGCAACTCCGCGAGCTGATGCGTGGCAAGAAACGGACGGCGTTGGTGGAGACGGCACCGGCCCATGGACTGTTTCTGTGGAAGGTGTTCTACTGATTTGGCGAGCGTGGAGGTTTGACTCGCTGTTTCAGCGGAAATAGATAGAATGACTGTGGCGTATGAAGAGCCCTGCTATACTGCTGTTTCTGGCCGCAGCGCTGGGTAGTCAACTGGTTGCTGCTCAGACGACAAACACGACGCGACTCGCCGCTGCTGAGGAGAAGAAGTTCCGCGAGATCGCTCTGCAGTACTTGACCGAGCGTTACCCGAACGTCGAGCCATCCCGCTTCGTGTACCAGAATATGATGTTGACTTACTCTGCCGGGCAGTCAGAAGGAGAGATGACGGCCATGTTTGCCGACAGAGATTCCCGCAGACATTTCGTGGGCAAACCGAAAATCAAAGAAAAGACCATTCTGGTAACTTACGGAACTCAGTATCTCGTCCGACTGAAACTGGACGGCGAGTTGATCAGCATTCAGCAGCATGAGCGCAGCGATGGGATTCTGAAAATCACGCCCGGCCCTGATACTCCAGTCCGGCGTCCGTCTCTCACACCCCAAAACGTTCACACCAACACCATTGTCATCATCCGCCCTGAAAGCGTTCCGCAGTCGCCTTAACCCACCTTTTCCCAAGCGTACTTGCCCTTGATGTTCTGGAGGAAGTACTTGCCGGGGGAGGGGCTGGCGCGGAACTCGTCGGCGACAGACTTCGACACGGAGAAATAGCGGTACACGCCGGTGGCGTGAAACTCGATCTCGAGCGTCTCGGTCGCCTCATCGTAGCCGATGGACGCGATGTCGCTGGAGCTGACCCGTTGTCGTTGGATGTCGGACATGTCCCTCTTGTAGCCCCGAACTCTTTTCGGGGCAAGACCGGATTCAATCCCGCTGTGGCGGGACTGCGCCGCGAAAAAAGTTCGGAAGTGTGTAATTAACGCAAATGGCCGGTAGCCGAGCGCCGTCCGCGAGGAATTGAGAGGCTGATTATCAGGCACTTACGGAGATTTTTGTAGGGGCAGGCCAGCAATGCCGAGCCGCCGCACATACCGTTGCCGGCAGCGGTGTCCGGCCTCACTCTGAACTTGCCAGAGCGTCTCCGTCTCACTACACTCCGCAGCATGGTGAACGAAGCGCCAGCCACATCGAGCGCACTCCGCAACGTCAGCCCGCAAGGGAATGCCTCACCTCGCCACCGTTAACGCCACCGCGCCGGCCACGGCGATGATGCCTCCGATGATCGAACGCACGCCGGGGCGGTCGCCTTCGATCTTGTAGGCGAATGGGATCACAACCAGAGGCGTCGTGGCAACAATCGGCAGCACGATCCCGCTCGGCGTCGTCGCCAGCGCCCATTGATAGCAGCTGACGCCGACGGTCGGTCCCGCCAACGCGTTGAAAATGACCCACGGCCAGGCCGCGCGCCAAGCACCTGCTGGACTCGAAGCAGATTCTTTGGCGCGCGCCTTGATGACGATGAAGTACAATGCCACCACACCCAGTCCGCCAAGGATGCGTTGATACGCTGCCGTTCCTCCGTCGATGCTCTGGCCCGCAAGATGAGCGACCTGATACGCCTTACGGCTCAGCACCGCACCCAAGGCTTGCCCAAATGCTGCCACCAATCCGAAGAGAACTCCCGACACCAAGCGTTTTCGCTCGATGTGGAGATGATCCTTCGGCGCCAGCGCAATCACGACTCCCGCCAGAATCAACAGCCCGCATGCAATTTGGACCGGACTCAACGTAGTGCCCAGCCACAACCATTCAATCAACGCCGCAATCGGCGCGGCCACACATTGCATGATCAGAATGGCGAGCCTCGATCCCAGGCGCGGCAACGCCTCGTAACCAGCGACGTCGCCGAGTCCGAACCCTGCCAACCCGCTCAACACAAAGAACCACAACCCCGCCCCGCTGAGTCCTTTTCCGAAGAGATGCGCCCACAGCGCCAGAAGGATTGTCCCCAGGGACAGCCGAGTCAAATTGGCCAATGCGCCGCCCAAATACCGCGTTGACCGCGTCGCACACACCACCGAGATCGACCAGAGAATTGCCGTGAGAAACGAGGGAATCATGCGCGCCGCACAGATAACAGAAGCGAAGACGCGACTCAAGCTGTGAGGAGGGATTAGTAGCGCGGGCGTCTCGCCCGTGTCGTGCGGCATTCCCAAAAAGCAACGGGCGAGACGCCCGCGCTACTGCGTCAGAACTTGTCGTGATGGTAGGGCGGGCTGGCTCAGCCCGCCGTCCGCTGTTGAGTCAGGTTGTACTCTTGTCATCTTGCTCCAATCTCTTGCCGAGACTGACAACCTCGTCAACGGAATAACCGATGCGCTGATAAAACTCGATGACGGTGCGGTTGGTGTTGCGCGCCAGCAAGTTGATCTTCGGGCATTGGAGATCCCGCAGCAACTGCTCGGCCTCCACCATCATCTGCCGACCATACCCTTTGCGCCGATGTTCGGGACTGACGGCCAAGTAATTGATCCAGCCTCGATGTCCCTCATAGCCTGCCATCACCGTGGCGACCAATTCTCCATCGACCAACCCGACCAGAAACAAGTCGGGATGCACTGCCAGCTTCCGATGGATGTCCTTCTTCGGGTCATTCCAAGGTTGCACCAAGTCGCATTTACGCCAGAGGTCGATGACGGCTGACTCATCGGAGGGCTGAAATGGACGAATGTGCATGGACGCTCCTCCGTTCACGAAGGCCAACGGTAGTAGCTCGGTCTGTTGCGGACAAGCGGAAAGGATGTGGGTGTAGAGGTGCTTCCCTGCCCCGAAGGCTTTCGGGGCAGGGAAGCGCGGCTACAAGTTGAAAACTGAGAACTGATAACCGACCGCTAAGCCCTCGCGGACGAGATCCTTCGACGAACTCAGGATGACACGCTCCGCGTGTCACTTCCCCAACGCCATCATCCGCTCGATCGGCACGAGGGCGCGGCGGCGGATGTCTTCGAGGAGAGTGATTTCGGGTGACAGGTTCTCCAACGCAGCGACGGCTTTCTCCAGCGTGTTCTTTTTCATGAACTCGCACTCGCTGCAACTGCAGGTCTCCGTCGGGCCGGGAATGAAGACCTTGTCGGGCAATTCCTTTTTCAAGCGATGAAGCATGCCGGGTTCGGTGACGATGATGAATTCTTGTGCAGGCGAAGTTTTACAGTAGGTGATCATCTTTTCGGTGGAGCAAACTTCGTCGGCCATCATGCGGACGGCGGGCACGCACTCCGGATGCGCGACAATCTTCGCCGCGGGATGTTGCTGCTTCAACTGGAAGATCGCCTTGTGCGTGAACAGCACGTGCACATGGCACGAGCCCGGCCAGAGGATCAACTCGCGTTTCGTCTGCGCCATGACCCATTGGCCGAGGTTCTGGTCAGGCACGAACAGGATCTTTTTGTCGGGCGGAATGGAGTTGACCACTTTGACGGCGTTGGACGAGGTGCAGATGATGTCCACGAGCGCTTTGACGGCGGCGGTGCAGTTGATGTACGCGACAATGACAACATCGGGATGATCCTGCTTCCAGCGCGCCAGCGCTTTGGCGTCGCAGGAATCGGCCAGCGAACAACCCGCTTCCAGATCGGGGAGCAGAACCGTCTTGCTCGGGTTGACGATCTTGGCGGTCTCGGCCATGAAATGCACGCCGCAGAACAGGATCACGTCGGCGTCGGTTTCCTTCGCCTTGAAGGAGAGGCCGAGCGAGTCGCCCACGAAATCGGCCGCGTCCTGTACTTCGGGCACCTGATAGTTGTGCGCGAGGATGACGGCGTTGCGGCGCTGTTTCAACTCGCGCAGATGTTCCTCGAGTTCGACTGTATCGACGGTGGCGCTCATGTCATTGGCTGTTTGTCAATTCAATCTGGCGCATCTCGTTACCGCCACCGGATTGTAGCCCCGAAGGCTTTCGGGGCAAGTCGTACCTCATCGGCCATCGCAAAGGCCGCGAGCAGGCTCGCAGCTACAACCGGCTTATCGGCTGCGGACTATGCCGCTGGTAGTGTCAAGATGCGCCCAATTCAATCTGGCGGGAAACACGACGTTTGTCAACGCGTGGGCCGTCTGGTATGTTGACGCGGTTTTGTCAGTTCCAACTCGAACGAAGTGGAGAGAAAGGTTTAACGGTCAATTTTATGAAAACAACTCGCGCCGCCGTGGCAGCCTGTGTTGCAGCCATCTCTTTCGCCGTTTGGCCGGGCACACCCGCGCGAGCGGCGGAAACCGCGTCGCTCGCCGATGGCGAGCTCGATTTGGCGCGCAGGTTGGAGGGTGCCTTTGAAAAGGTGGCCGATCAGGTGAGCGAGTCGGTAGTCGTGATTACGAGCATGCACAAGGTCGTTGCGGGATCCGATGCGTCCGATGACGGTAATAACGGCGACGGCGAAAATGACGGCGGTGGCGGTCGTCAATTTCGGGGAACGCCATGGGAGTATTTCTTCCGCCGGCGCGGAATGCCGAGGCCGCAGCCGCGCGACGTTGAGGAGGAGGGGTCGGGTATCATTTACCGGCGGGACGGTTACATCGTGACAAACAACCACGTTGTCGACGGGGCCGACAGAATCAAGGTGCGGCTCAAGGACGGCAGCGAGTACGATGCGACGCTCGTCGGCGCCGATGCGTCCACCGACATCGCGGTCATCAAAATCAACGCAAAGAACCTGCCCGCCGCGCGATGGGGCGACAGCGATAAGGTGCGAGTGGGGCAGTGGGCGATTGCGATCGGATCGCCGTACGCACTCGATTACAGTCTCACGGTCGGCTTCGTCAGCGCCAAAGGTCGTGCCGCATTCTCGCGGGGCGGCTTGGCCTACGAAGATTACATCCAGACCGACGCCGCCATCAATCCCGGCAACTCCGGCGGGCCTTTGTGCGACATCGAAGGCCGCGTCATTGGCATGAACACGCTCATCCGCGGCCTCAATCGCGGCATTGGCTTTGCCATTCCGATCAACATGGCGCGCGAGATTGCCGACAAACTTGTTGCCAGCGGCAAGGTTGTTCGCCCGTGGCTCGGCATTGCCATCCAGGCGCTCTCCGAGAACAAGGAATACGCCGAACTGAACAAGGACGTCAAAGAAGGTGTTGTCGTCACCGAGATCAATCGCGACACGCCCGCGGCCGCCAGCGATTTGAAGCAGGCCGACATCATCGTCGCCGTGGACGGCAAACGCGTGGCCACGCCGAAGGAACTTCAGCTCGAAGTCCTTGGCACAAAAGTCGGCCAGAAGCTGACGCTCGACGTCGTGCGCGGCGGCAAAACGATCCAAGTGACGGTGCAAACTGCCGAGATGCCCGACCGGTTGCACGCCGCCGCGCGCCGCGCGCCGGGCAAATCGCCGGGGGAGTCCGCCTTCGGCTTGACGATCCAGACGCTGACCAAGGAACTCGCGGAACGATTCAAGGTTGGCGAGACCGAGGGTGTCATGGTCACCGATGTCGCTGACGGCAGCCTCGCGGCGGAAAAGGGATTCCAGCGCGGCGACGTGATCACCGAAGTTGACCGCGCGCCCGTGCGCAATACGGCGGAGTTCAAAGCCGCGATGGAGAAGGCCGACCCGAAGAAGGGCGTGCTTATTTTCTTCAAGCGTGGTGGCGCGTCAGCCTTTGTAGTGCTGAAGGAGAAGTAGAGGATTAGGGAACTGGAGTAATGGAGTAGTGGAGTGAGGGGGTAACTGGCCGTTGTCATTCCCAACACTCCAGCACTCCAGCACTCCATCACACCAGTGTTCTGAGCACACACAGGTTCTCGACGTCTTCATGAAGGTCGTCGCTCTTGGGCGTTTCCAGTACCATTGGCAGATTCCGCCAGCGTGGATCGGGTAACAAATGACGAAATGCATCCAACCCGAGCAACCCTTTCCCGATGTGCTCGTGGCGATCGACACGCGAACCCAGCGGCTTTTTCGAGTCGTTGAGATGGAAGGCGACGATTTGTTTGTGTCCGACAGTTTGATCCAACTCCCGCATCGTCGCACGATAGCCCCTCGGAGTTCGGATGTCATATCCCGCAGCGAAGAGGTGACAGGTATCTACGCAGACAGCGAGCCGTTCAGGCTGGTCCACCAGCTCGAAAATCTCCGCCAACTGTTCAAACCGATAGCCGAGGTTCGTGCCTTGACCCGCAGTCGTTTCAAGCGCGATTCGGACTTTGCTTCCACTCGTCTCTCGGAAGACTTCATTGAGGCTGTGGGCGATGGCTTTCAGCCCGGCGCGTTCCCCGGCGCCCATGTGCGAGCCGGGGTGCATCACGATGAATGGCACACCCAAGCGCTCGGCGCGCACGATTTCGTCGATCAGAGCGAAGATCGAGCGGCGTAGGAAGTGAAGGTTTGTGGACGCCAGGTTGACCAAGTAGCTGCTGTGCGCGAAGACAGGAGCGATGCGTGTGGTCTGCAGCAGCGCCGCAAACTTTTTCACCTCGGAAACGCCGAGCTTCTTGCCGCGCCACCGCGTGTTGTTCTTCAGAAAAATCTGTATGGTCTCGCAGCCGATCGACACGCCGCGTTCGAGGGCTTGGTCAACGCCGCCGGCAATGGACATGTGAGCGCCCAGCTTCGACATGCGCTTGATTGTGCAAGCAAAAACGGCCAAATGCAAAACATGAAGAAATTCCTCGGGTGGCTTGCGGTGATTGTCTTGGTGCTCTTGGCCGTGTTGGTGCTGGCGCGCAACTTCATCGCGCGCATCTCGGTCGAGATTGGTGCGACGCGGGCGACGGGCTTTCCATTGGAGATCGGCTCGGTCAACGTTGGGTTGTTCAACGGCCAGCTCGACGTGCGCGCCCTCAAGTTGATGAACCCACCCGATTTCCAGGAGAAGATATTCGTGGACATGCCGCAGCTTTATGTTGATTACCGCCTTGGCTCGATGCTCAGCGGCGCGCCGCACATCAACGACATGCTCATCAACATCAAGCAGCTCGTCGTCGTCAAGAACGGGAAAGGTGAGTCGAACGCCATGAAACTCAAGGGCGTCGTCTCTTCAGGCGGCAGCAGTTCCACCAAGTACCGGGTGGACCAACTGCGCATTCACATCGGCACGGTGACGATCAAGGATTACAGCCGGGGCAAGCCCACCGAGCGCAATATCACGCTCAACATGGATGTGACCTACAAGGACATCACCGATTCCACTGACATCACGCGGCTGGTGCTCATGACGGTGATGAGCCAGGTGCATTTGCCCGACATTGGCATCAAGATGGACGATCTCAAGAAGGGACTCGGCAACGTCACCGACACTGCTGGCAAGACAGTCAAAGGCGTAACCGAGACGCTCGAAAAGACCGGCAAAGGACTTCTCGACACACTCAAGCAAGCCGCGCCGCAGAAGTGAAGGCGGATTGGAGCGATGGAGCGTTGAGACGGTGGAGTACTGGAAACCCACTACTCCGTTACTCCATGGCTCCGTGATCCCATTCAGAATCCCTTGACCTGCCGCATCGCTTCGTACAACACGATTGCCACGGCTGTCGCCAGGTTCAAGCTGCGCGCGTCGGGATTGAACATCGGGATCGTGATGGTCGTGTCCGCATTCGCCTCCAGCAATTCCTTCGGCAAGCCCGCTGTCTCCCGTCCGAACACCAGATAATCTCCCCATTTGTATCGCGGTTCGGTGTACAGACGTGGCGCCTTCGTTTCGACGAAATAGAAGCGTGGCCCCTCACCTTGATCCTCTCTCCGCGAGCGGGGCGAGGAGATCCCCTCTCCCTTGCTAGTGCGAGGGAGAGGGTTAGGGTGAGGGTTGGCGTTCATTGCCTGCGCGAGCAGATCGTCAAAGGAGTCCCAATACTTCCACGTGATATGTTGCCAGTAATCCATGCCCGCGCGTTTCAGTTCGCGGTCATCGAGTCGAAACCCGAGTGGGCCGACAAGGTGCAGCGTCGCGCCCGTCGCAGCGCATAAACGACCGACATTTCCCGTGTTGGGCGGAATTTCTGGTTCGATCAGGACGACGTTCATCGGGGAAAATTATAGGGCAACCGAGGCGGTTGCCCCACAATTTTCGCCTAGTGCCTTGTTTTACTTCGCCTTCGCGAATCGCGCGGCGACTTCGTCCCAGTTGGCGGTGTTCCACCACGCCGCGAGGTATTCATTGCGCCTGTTCTGATACTTCAAATAGTACGCGTGCTCCCAAACGTCGATGCCGAGGATCGGCACGTCGCCTTCCATCAGCGGGCTGTCCTGGTTCGCGGTCGAGTACGCCTTGAGTTTCTTGTCCTTGCCAACCACCAGCCACGACCAGCCGCTGCCGAAGCGGGTCATCCCGTTGTTGGTGATCGTCTCCTTGAACTTAGCGAAGCCGCCGAACGTGCTGTTGATGGCCACCGCTAGTTCGCCAGTTGGCTCACCGCCGCCGCCTTTCTTCATGATCGTCCAGAACAGGCTGTGGTTGTGATGGCCGCCGCCGTTGTTACGAACGGCTGTGCGAATATCCTCGGGCACGGCGTTGAGGTTGCTCAACAACGCTTCCAGGCTTTTCTTGTGCAGATCGGCATGTTTGTCCAATGCGGCGTTGAGGTTGTTGACATAGGCTTGATGATGTTTGGTGTGATGAATCTCCATCGTGCGCGCGTCAATGTGCGGTTCCAATGCGTCGTACGCGTACGGTAATTTCGGTAATTCGTGTGCCATGATCGGACTCCTTTCCTCAGTTTATGATGAGACTGCTGCGAAAAAGTTTCGCCATCCGCGCGAAGGTTACCGCGCCTCATTCGTGCTGTCAAATTGCTTCCGCCAGAAATGAGTTTGAAAACGGAAGAACGCAGTTTAATCTTGCGAGGTGAGGAGGCGAAGGATTTATATGCCGCAGAGAAGCAGATGGGTGCTGGTGGTTGAAGACGGGGCGATTTCTATCGAACTGGCCGAGTGATGAGGCGCGTCGTCCATCATGCCAAACGAGTCGTTCGGATCACGGCAGGCATCGTGATTGTGATCACGGGCCTGATCATGAGCATCCCCGGCGTGCCGGGGCCGGGCTTGCTGGTGGCGTTCGTGGGACTGAGCATTCTTGCAATTGATTTTGTCTGGGCGCACCGGTTGAAGAAGCAATTGAAGGATCAGGCAGGGAAGATCGTGGCCAAGGTGCGAGGGAGAGAGGTCGCGAAGCCTGGCGACAAACCCTCGCCCTGACCCTCTCCCTTTCGAAGGGAGAGGGTAGCGTCTCCTCTCTCCGCTCGCGGGGAGAGGATCAAGGTGAGGGGATGACTACCGCGCCGCTTTTTCGTACCAGTGTTCGCAGTATTCCTTGCTGCGGATTTTCCTCTGCAAGCCAAACCCGAAGCCGATCAGCTTTGCGGTCATCGTCCACAACGATGTCTGGTCAATCTTGCGTGTGGACGTGATGATCCAGCAATCACGCAGCAGGTTGAATTTCTGGCCGCGCGGTTTTCCGAGTTTGCGCAGGTCGTAGGCGAGTTGCAAATCTTCGGCGGCGTAGATTTCCTCGTCGTAACCGCCGACGGCCTCGAAGTCTTCCTTGCGGCAATGCATCACCCCAACGCCCACACGGCTGAACGTCACGTAGATGTGCCACAAGGTATAAAAGAAAATGATCTTGAGGTTGCGTCGCTCGGGGTGAATCCAGGTGCCACCGCCGACGATGTGAGGATCGCTGAGGTGGTCATGGATGCGGCAGAACATGTTTTCCGTGACGCAGTTGTCGGCATCACAAAAAGCCAGAAACTTTCCAGACGCGGCTCTCGCTCCGGCGTTGCGAGCGCGGCCGATATTGTTGATGGGTTCGAAGACGACCTTCGCGCCATGCTCGCGCGCGACATCCGCGGTGCGGTCCTGACTGTTGTTGTCAACGACGATGATCTCGGCGGACGCGCCTCGTTCGCGTTTGTAGCGGGCGACAGCCTGCTTCAGGGATTCCAGCGTGCGCCCGATGTATTTTTCCTCATTCCACGCAGGGACGATGATGGAAAGAGTGGGTTGGGTCATAAAAAGATAAGCATGTGGGAGCGGCGTCCCCGCCGCGACCGGAAAACAGAATCGCGGCGGGGACGCCGATCCCACAGCAATCATTTCTGCGTAGCCGGCTTTTCCGCCTCATCAATCAGCATGACAGGGATGCCGTCGCGAATCGGGTAACGCAAGCCGCATTCTGGATTTGTGCAGATGATCTTGTCGTTCTCCAAACGCACGTCCGCCCTGCATTTCGGACAGGCCAGGATTTCCAACAACTCCTTGTCGATCATAACGTTTCCTCCGCTTCTGTAGCGGCGCTTCCCTGCCCCGAAAGCTTTCGGGGTGAACGAAGCGCCGTTAGGTGCGAGCCAACATAACGGCTTCGGCGGTTCACAGAACCGCCGCTACAACCCGGCAAGCTTCTTCGTAAACTTCTTTGACCGCGACGCCCGCTTTGACCGCCGCCTGTTTGCACGATTCGAATTCAGGTGACCGCGACACGATGGTATCGCCGAGTCGTCCGATTTTCACTTCGATTTCGCCGAATCTGGTTTGGACTTTGACAATCTCTCGCGCCAGCTTGCGCCGTTGCGCCTCGTGCACGCGCACGCCGAAGCTCGTCGTGTGACGCAACAACAATTCCGTCATCCGATCAACATGGTTGCACTTGCACAATACCGTCAACAACGTGCCTGGGCGATTCTTCTTCATCTGCACCGACGTCAGGAACACGTCGAGCGCGCCCGCTTCCAGCAGCCGCTCCATCACATCGCCGAACAACTGCGGATTCATGTCGTCAATGTTCGTCTCGATAACCGCCACCGTGTCCTGCTCTTCATTCTTGCTCGTACTCGCTTGCCCGCCGTAGCCTTGGCGAAGGCGGGTGCTCTCTCCCAAGACCGCCCGCAGGACATTCGGCGTTTTTTCCAAATCGTGTGTGCCGGCGCCGTAGCCGATCTTCTCGACGCTCATCGCGGGCATCGGGCCGAATCGGGTGCAGAACTCCGCGAGGATCGCCGCGCCGGTCGGCGTCACCAGTTCCACAGGATCGGCCGATGGTTGAGTGGGCACGCCTTTCAACAGTTCCAGCGTCGCCGGCGCGGGAATCGGGAACCGTCCATGCGCCGTGTCCACAAAACCCGACCCCAAACGCGGCGGCGAGGCTTGCACTTCGTCCACACCGAGCATCTCCACGGCAACGGAGGCCCCGACGATGTCCACGATCGAGTCCACCGCACCGATTTCGTGAAAGCGGATTTTTTCCAGCGCGCTGCCGTGGATTTTCGCTTCCGCTTCACCGATGCGACGGAACACGCTCAACGCTCGACGCTTTACGCTCTGCGCCAACGCGCTTGCCTCGATGAGCGAAGTGATCTCCGCGTAGCCGCGATGTTCGCCTGTCCGCCGAAGCCCTGACGAAGGCGGATGCTTATCCTCGCGCTCCTGCTCGTGCTCATTCTCGTGCTCATGCTCATGCTCGTGATGTTCTTCTTCGCAATCAAACTTCGTTGCGAAAATGTTTTGCTTCACCACGCGCCGCGAAGAGATCTGATAGCCGTGCAGATCGAGCTTTGCCAGTTCGTCGCGCAATTTGTCTTCCGATACGCCGAGATCGAGCAGCGCCCCAAGAAACATGTCGCCGCTGATGCCCGAAAAGCAGTCGAGATAGAGAAGCTTCATATTAGCCACAGATACACACGGATTGTCACTGATACTAACAGATATGCTTCACCTGTGTCCATCTGTGACCCAAGGTTGTCAGAGCGAACCTGAAACCGGTCCGCGAACGCATCTTCTGCAACTTGTCATTCTGAGCGAAGCGAAGAATCTCTGCCGTCTCCTATGTTTCCAGAACGACTGAGACCCTTCGCTCCGCTCAGGGTGACAACTGGGGGAAGCATCCGGTTGAACTCTAATTGCTCGCGAAGATCTTGCGGAGCGTGTTCGAGTTGACGTTGCAGGCGGCGCGACAGCGCGATTCTCATGCGCGTCGGCGGGGCTTGGTAATCGAGGCGGCAAACGCGGCTGGCGACTCGTGCACCTGGGCGATACCGGCCTCCAATTCCGCGCGGGCTTCATGAGCGAGATAATCTGCCGCGGCGTCGCTGACGTGCAGCGCAGGTGAACCGTTCGCGTCCACCGGCACAATCGCCGCGGCCTGCTTCGACCCGCGCATAATCACCACCCGTTCGCCTCGCAGGGCAGCGTCAACCAACGCCCCGAGCCGCGTCTTGGCTTGTGTAATCGTCGCCTTGGTCAAGGCCTGAACCTAGTCGAAACCCTCCACCGCGTCAAACTCTGAGCCGTTGGTAGGGACGGACCGCCGGGCCGTCCGATTCCCGACTGCGGCGCGCCCGGCGGTCGCGCCCTACCAAAACACCTCCGAGCAGCGCGCTGCGTGTGTGGCCATAGCTTTACCCCGCTCCACGGGGCAAGCTCCGTTGCGGCGACGGCCCAAGAAACATGTCGCCGCTGATCCCCGCACAGCAGTCGAGGTAGAGGAGTCTCATCAACTGATTTGACTATAGCAGACTCAGCCAACGAGCCGCAACATAGTTTGCGCCGAGGAGGAGTTTCGGCTTGCCGCACTGGAAGTCGGCCACTACGATGGCTGCTGCGAAGTTACTTGTGTGATGCCGATGGCCGGTCACACGCGAAATAACCAGCGGCTGCGTTTGCTTGTTCATAATGAGCCCGTCGCAAAGAAAACCCAAAGAAGTCTTGCATGATAAACCTTCCAAGGCAGAGATGATCACTTGCCTCCAGAAGTCCGGGTATCTTCTCGAAGGCCGACTGGTCAAAGCTCTCGACGCTCTAGGATTGTTAGTAGAGCCTAGCCAATCCCTGCTCGATGAAACAACTGGCGTCTCAAGAGAAGTGGATATCGTCGCAGAAAGCTACCGGCAGGCAACGGAAACACCAAAGATATGCGTAAAGACTACGTTTGTTATTGAGGCAATCAACAACATATACCCCGTCGTGTTACTTACCCGTAAGCTCTGGACTCCCAATACACCTTCTGACGACTACCTCCATTACAAGGTCACACCTTCAGAAGACAAGCCCTACCACCCGTTCTTGGACAAGCTGGATCTTCAGCAAGTACAGGGCGTTCACCGTTGGGAGATTTACTCACAATATTGTGCCTTCACGCGGAAGAAGCAGAATGACGAACTCATGGCGTCTCACCCCGAGGACCTCCACGCCTCAATTCGGAAAGCGGTCAGTTACTTGTTCGTTTCCAAGGACGAATATTATGGCTGGATGGATAATCATCCGGAAGACAGCTACTGGAGGCTGTTCCAGTGGCAAGCCTTGGTGGTTCTCCAAGGTGATTTGTACATTATGCGTGAGGATGAGAGGAAGAAACCTGACCTTGTCGCAGTTGGCGTCGCAAGACTAGAGTACAACTTCCACCACCGTGGCACTCCGAGGACAGTCATCGTGAACTTTGTTACCGAGTCCGCGCTTCCTCAGTTCGTCGAGGAAGTGCTTGTCCACAACGAGACGATCGAGACGCAAATCGCCGCACTCAGACCCTCTGCAGATACAGGCGAGAACACCACTGCGTGATTACGTCTTAAGTTTGTAGATGCGGCATCCGTAGCGCGTCTTTTTGACATCAGGCAAAGACTGCGCTCCCCACTTCACGAAGTGAATCACTTCGAAGATTCAGCCCCTCGACATACTTGCGTCTTCCGAATACACAGAGATACGCAGCTGATCCCGGATGCGTCGCCTTGAACCAAGCCAGCTTCTCACAATCCCGTTGAATATTGATTCGCACTGCCTTTGCCCATTTCACTTCAATCACGAAGTCCAGATTATCGTGAGATGCTTTGAAGTCGATTCTGCGCTTGTCACCGGGGCCAGAGCCACCCAAGCCCTTGCAGGGATATTCGCACACGACGCGGCATCCATGGGCTGTCAGTATCCTCAATATCGGTTCGTATAGGAGATACTCACTGTACGCCTGCTTCATCAAGCAAGCGGAAAGATAGGTCACATATCCCGCCAAGCCTCTCTGGATACCGTTCAGTAAATCAGCCTGAGGATTCATGAGCGCAGCGACAATGGCTTCATGAACCTAATCTGCCACATCATAAAATCATTGCCGCGCCAGCTGGTTGATTAAGCTGGCGGCGTAACCGGCGCCGAAGCCGTTGTTGATATTGACCACGGTCACGCCGCTGGCGCAGGAGTTGAGCATCGCCAACAGCGCCGCGATGCCGCCGAAGCTCGCGCCGTAACCCACGCTGGTGGGGACGGCGATGACGGGCTTGTCCACGAGGCCGCCGACGACGCTCGGCAGGGCGCCTTCCATGCCCGCGACGACGATCAACACGTTGGCGTCGAGCAATTCTTCATTGAGCGCCAGCAACCGATGGATGCCAGACACGCCCACATCATAAAACCGTTTCACGCGGTTGCCCATGATGTCGGCGGTGATGACCGCTTCCTCGGCCACGGAAATATCGGTCGTGCCCGCGCAGAGGACGGCGATGGTGCCGCCGCGTTTGGGCAGTGCCTTGCGGGTGACGGTGATTGCCCGGGCCGCTTCGTGATAGCGCGCCTTCGGGAAAGCGCGTTTCACGGCGCGGAAGGTTTCCTTCGACGCGCGTGTGGCCAGCAGATTCTCGTTGTGCTGGAGAATTGAGCGCGCGATCTTGACGACCTGGGCAGGCGTCTTGCCTTCGCAGTAAATAACCTCCGGGAATCCCTTGCGCAGCGCGCGATGACCGTCCACTCGCGCGAAATCCAGATCGTGAATCGCCAGCGACTTGAGCTGCCTTAACGCGGTGTTCACCGACCGCTTGCCAGCCCGCACGTCGTCGAGCAACTCCGCGAGTTTCCTTTCGTTCACGGCCACATGGTAGCAGATGCAGCCGCACCAGCGCACAACATTTTTAGCCGCAAGTAGGCGCAAAGCGACGCAAGAAATCTTACCGCGGATGAACGCAGATGAACGCGGATTGTGCTCGACTTCTGCGGCTCTGCTGTGGTATGAAAACGGCCCGTGGTGGGGAGCGGATGTAGGACGCTTGGTCCTGTCGGGTTGTTCAAAAGAGAAGCGCGATGAAAACAAAGGAGCATCGGTCTTCGCTCGGTCGAGCGATTCTTGCTGGACTCGGCTGTCTATTCATTCTAGCTGCGCCGGCTCGCGCACAAACCATTCCGAATGCTCCGACCAATCTGGCAGCCACTGTGGTATCTGCCAACCAGATCAATTTGTCGTGGACTGACGTTTCCACAAACGAAGACGGATTTAAGATCGAGCGTTCCACTGACGGAACCAACTTCACTCAGATCGCGCAAGTGTTGCCCAACACCACCGTCTATCTCAACACCGGCCTTTGGCCCGCCACGACCTATTCCTATCGGGTGCGCGCGTACAACTCTGGTGACGACTCCGATTTCTCCAACGTGGCGAGCGCCAGCACGCCAGTGCTGTGCGCCCCCACATCCGTGATCGGCTGGGGCAACAACGTTTTCGGACAGATAACGCCGCCGCCGGGGCTGACGAATGTGGTGGCCATCGCCGCCGGAGAATTCCACGGTTTGGCGGTCAACGAAGATCACACGGTGATCGGTTGGGGGCGCAATGACCTCGGCCAAGCCACGCCGCCGGCAGGGCTGACCGGTGTCGTGGCCATCGCCGCCGGGGGTTTCTTCAACGCTAGCATGACCATCGGTGGTCATAGTCTGGCGTTGAAGAGTGACGGCACGGTTGTCGGCTGGGGCAACAACGCCAACGGGCAAGCGACGCCGCCCGCCGGGCTGACTGGAGTCGTCGCCATCTCTGCCGGCGGGTTCCATAGTTTGGCGTTGAAGAGCGATGGCACGGTCGTCGGCTGGGGCAACAATAGTTATGGGCAGGCGACGACGCCGGCGGGGTTGAGCAACGTGGTCGCAATCGCGGCTGGAGGTTTTCACAATTTGGCCGTAAGAAGCGACGGCACCGTCGTCGGCTGGGGCTGGAACAGTTTCGGTTACGCCACGCCTCCCGCCGGCGCAACGGGTGTCGTCGCCGTCGCGGCCGGCCAAGACTTTAGTTTAGTATTGAAAGGCAATGGCACGGTCCTGGGCTGGGGTAATTGTCCTTACGGACAATGCTCGCCCCCTTCCGGACTGAACGGAGTGGTCGCCATCGCTGCAGCCGCTCAGCACGCGCTGGCGTTGAAGAGCGACGGCACCGTCGTTGCGTGGGGCTACGACGGGTATGGCCAATCAACCCCGCCGGGGGGGCTGACGGGGCTGGCCGCCGTAGCCTGTGGCGAATACTTCAGTCTGGCTCTGCAAAGCGCTCTCAGTGCTCCCTCGGCACTCACCGCGACTGCCGTCTCGTCGAATCAGATCAACCTGTCGTGGACCGACAACTCCGACAACGAGGACGGATTCAAGATCGAGCGGGCACCGGACAACGGCGGCGTCCCGGGTACATGGGCACAGATTGCGGTTGTGAGTTCGAACATCACCGCCTATGGCGACACCGGCTTGTCGGAGAACGTCAAGTACTGGTATCGCGTGCGTGCGTTCAACGCGGGCAGGGATTCCTACTACAGCAACCAAGCGAGCACAACAATCCCGTTGCCGCCAGCGGCCCCGTCGAATCTGACGGCGGTGACTGCCAATCAGATCAACCTGTCGTGGACCGACAACGCCTACAACGAGGACGGCTTCAAGATTGAGCGGGCACCGGACAACGCCGGCAGCCCGGGCGCGTGGGCGCTGGTAGCGACGGTGGCCGCGAATGTCACCAACTACAACGACACAGGATTGTCGCCGGGCACGACGTACTGGTATCGCGTGCGAGCGTACAATGTCAGCGGAGATTCCGACTACAGCAACCAAGCCAGTGCGATCACCCCGCCTCTTCTCACCCCATCGGCTCTGATCGCGACGGCGATATCCACCAATCAGATCAACCTGTCGTGGACCGACAACTCCGACAACGAGGACGGATTCAAGATTGAACGGGCACAAGACGTTGCCGGTAATCCAGTCGCTTGGACGCAGATTGCGACGGTGGGCGTGAATACCGCAACGTACAATGACACAGGACTGCCGGCCAACAAGAAATACTGGTACCGGGTGCGAGCGTACAATGCGCAGGGCAATTCAAACTACAGCAACCAGGCGAGTGCCACCACGCCGGCCCTGTGCCCCAGGCTCGTTGTCGGCTGGGGGAACTCGTCTATTGCGCCGCCCGCGGGGTTGGAATGGGTTATCGCCATTGCCGCCGGCGACTTCCATGCTCTGGCCCTAAAGAGCGATGGCACTGTTGTCGGCTGGGGGAACTCGTACTATGCAACGCCGCCGGCCGGGCTGAGCAATGTGGTCGCCATCTCCGCCCAGTACGAACACAGTCTGGTGCTCAAGAGCGATGGCACCGTTACCAACTGGGGCTACGGTCCGCCGACGCCGCCGGCCGGGCTGAGCAATGTGATCGCCATCGCGGCCGGGAGCTACCACGATCTGGCGCTCAAGGCCAACGGCACCGTCGTCAGTTGGGGCAGCGCTCAGACGCCGCCGGCGGGACTGAGCAATGTGGTGGCAATCGCAGCCGGGAACTACAACGGTTTGGCGTTAAAGAGCGACGGCACCGTCGTCAGTTGGGGCGGCTCGACACCGCCGGGGGGGCTGACCAACGTGGTGGCCATCGCTGCCGGCAGCTCTCAATGTCTGGCCTTGAAGAGCAATGGCACCATTGTCAGTTGGGGAGGCGGTCCCACCCCGCCAGCGGGTCTGAGCAATGTGGTCGCCATCTCGGCCGGTTCGTACTACTGTCTGGCGCTGAAGAGCGATGGCACCGTCGTCGGCTGGGGCGGTCCAACGCCGCCGGCGGGCCTGACCCGGGTGGTCGCCATCGCTGCAGCTGGCAATTACAGCGGTCTGGCCTTGACGATGCCGTGTTCCTTCAGCGCGCCATCGGCGCTCACCGCGACCGCCGTGTCCGCGAGCCAGATCAATCTGGCGTGGTTGGACAACTCTCCCGACGAGAACGGATTCAAGATCGAGCGTTCCACCGATGGAACCAACTTCACCCAGATCGCGCAGGTATTGCCCAACACCACGAGTTATCGGAATACCGGGCTTTGGCCCGGCACGACGTATTACTATCGGGTGCGTCCCTACAATTCTGGAGGCGACTGGGATCCTTCCAACGTAGCAAGTGCCGGCACGCCGGCTCAGTGCCTTACATCCATCGCCAAATGGGGCAATGGCCCAATGCCGCCGCCGAATCTGACCAATGTGGTGGCCATCGCCGCTGGTTCGTCCTTTTACGATCTGGCGTTGAAGAGCGATGGCACTGTCGTCGGCTGGGGCGGTCAGACCCCGCCTGCGGGACTGAGCAATGTGGTGGCCATCGCAGCCGGCTCTTCCCATGGTTTGGCGCTGAAGAGCGATGGCACTGTTGTCGGCTGGGGGAACCCACCCCCGGCAACGGTGCCGGCCGGACTGAGCAATGTGGTGGCCATCGCCGCCGGCTTCAGCCACAGTCTGGCGTTGAAGAGCGATGGCACTGTTGTCGGCTGGGGTATCAATTCCTACGGCCAGACGAATTGCCCGGCAGGACTGAGTAGCGTGGTGGCCATCGCGGCCGGCTATTACCACAATCTCGCACTGAAATGTGATGGCACTGTCGTCGGCTGGGGACGCAATGACTACGGCCAAGCCACTCCGCCAGCGGCCCTGCGCGCGGTGACGGCCATCGCGGCCGGCTACAACCACAGTCTGGCGCTAACCAGCTACGGCACTATCGTCGGGTGGGGTTCAATCAGTTACGGCAAAAGCACTCCCCCGGCAGGGCTGACCAGCGTGGTGGGCATCGGCGCCGGTTACAGTCACAGTCTGGCGCTGAAGAGCAACGGCACGGTTGTCGCCTGGGGTGACAATTCCTACAGCCAGACGAATATCCCGGCCGGACTGAGCGGAGTGGTGGCCATCGCGGCCGGTCAGTACCACAGTTTGGCCATGTCATGCGCTCCCAGCGCCCCGTCGGCTCTGGGCGCGACCGCGGTCGCCGCGAGCCAGATCAATCTGGGTTGGACGGACAACTCCAAGAGCGAGGACCGGTTTGGAATCGAGAGAGCAACTTCGTACACCGGGCCGTGGACTGAGATTGGCAGCGCGGACTTCAATGTCACGACGTATTCGGACACGGGAGTGGGTTGCGGTCACACGTACTTCTATCGCGTTCGCGCCTACAATGCCATGGGCGGGTCCCCTTACTCGAGCATTGCCTACACAGACACTTCGGCCGCTGACTCCGATAGTGACGGCATGACGGACTGCTGGACGCTTCAGTACTTTGGTCATCCGACCGGCCAAGAATCGGACCACTCACGAGCGACCGACGATGCCGATGGCGACGGGCTTACGAACCTTCAAGAATTTCAAGCCGGCACTGATCCGACCATTCCGGCGCCGGCGGCTCCATCAGGTCTGACTGCAACGGCGGTCTCGACAAATCAGATTGACCTATCGTGGACAGACAATGCGAGCACCGAGGACGGTTTCAAGATTGATCGAGCGCCGGACGATGGTGGCAGGCCGGGCACTTGGACGCAGATTGCTACCACGAGCTCGAATGTCACGACGTACAGCGACACGGGACTGGCGCCCAACAGGACCTACTGGTATCGCGTTGTGGCGTACAATGCGGGAGGTGAGTTGGGCAGCAACGAAGCGAATGCCACCACTCCTTGTGCGCCGTTCGACCCGACCATCATCACGACCCCGCCTTCCTCCCAAGTGGTGTGCCCAGGTGAGACAGCCACGTTTTCGGTCGGCGCGATCGGGAGTTCGCTGACGTATCAATGGCGCAAGAACGGCATGGATCTCACCGACAGCGACGGCATCTCAGGTGCCAATACCGCGACGCTAACGATCAGCAACGCCCTTCCGGGCTGGGGCGGAATCTGTGACACCGTGATGGGAACGGACGGGGCAGGGAAGGCGTTCGGCGACGTCGTTGCCGGGCAGACCTATGGCTACCAAGCCATCGGGTGCGTGATGTATGCCTACGGCGGCTACGTTAATCCGAGCGGGCTACTGTCCACGAACGGCTGTTCTACGCTGGACATCCCGGGCGTGGTCAGCGATGGCAACCCGCCGTTCATATGTCCCGGCCTTACGAATTGGTCCTTGGTGGGAAAGGTGGGGGATAACTGCATTCAACTTGGAAGGAGTGGCTGTTTTGTCGCTCCAGCGTCCGGCACGTTGACGTTGTATTGCAACGATCAAACCGGTCTACTGGGAGACAACGGCGGCTCTTGGAACGTTTGCGTTAGCCTTGGTTCGGAGGGCGTGTACGATGTTGTCGTGACCGGTGTGTGCGGGAGCCAGGTGTCATCGGGTGCCGTCCTCAAGGTAAACTCAACGCCGGGTTGCATGACGCTCGTCGCCACGTCGCCGCCGGACTACGGCTACACAATCGATTCCAACGTCACGGTGGCAGGAAAGGCGTCTGCAGGCGCAGGCTTGAATGGTGTCACGGTTAACTTGGTCGGCGCGACGAGCGCCGACGGCTTTACGAATTGGACGGCCAGCGTTTCGGGCCTGGCTGTTGGCACCAACACGCTGGTGGTGATCGCCACAGATCAAGCGGTGCCCGCACACACACTCACAAACGTCTCGCATGTCATCTACGCCAGCGGCGCGTACGATGGAAACGGAGACGCTCTGCCAGACGTTTGGCAGGTGCAGTACTTCGGCTCGGTTAACTCACTCAACGCCGCTCCAACTGCCGATCCGGACGGCGACGGCATGTCCAATCTGCAGGAGTATCTGGCTGGCACCGATCCAACCAACAGCCTCTCGGTGTTGCGCATCACTGCCATCGCACAAGAAGGCGACGATATGCGCGTGACTTGGACGATGGGCAACGGCAAGACCAACGCGCTGCAAGCAACGGCAGGCGATGACGGCGGCGGTTTCACCAACACGTTCACCGACCTGTTTATCGTCACCAACACCGTCGGCACCGTGACCAACTATTTGGATGCGGGCGGCGCGACGAACTCCCCCGCCCGCTACTACCGTGTCCGTCTGGTACCGTAGTGGGGCAGGCGGGACGCGCTCCTCCGTCGCGTCCGTAACAATCGGGCAGCCACGACAGTCGCCGACGCGCCAAAGCCGCTATGGCGACGACACTCGTGTCGAAGCTCCCACAATTCTTCGCCAGACGGCTCGGCATCAGCCGAGTTCCTGTCCCGTGATCGCGTCGACGACTTTGAACTGCTCGAAGTGGAGCGATGGGTCGGCGCGGAAGCTGAGTTTGCCCGAGAGTTTCTTTTCCAGTTCGATGAGCAACGCCTCGTCCTCCGTCCGCAGGCGATTGAGCACTTCGGGGTGGACGTAGATGCGCAGGTGCGGTTGCTCGGTCTTGCCTTGCTCCTTGAGGCGGCGCAACACTTCGCTGATCTTGCGCTGGATCTCAACCGACATGGAGAGCGCGCTTTTGACCATGCCGCGACCCTTGCAATAGGGGCAGTCCTCGTACACCGCGCTGGCCATGCTTTCGCTGTGGCGTTGGCGTGTCATCTCCATCAATCCAAGCAGGGAGATCGGCAGGATGCGCGTCTTGGCCTTGTCGCGCTTTACGCCTTCGCGAACGCGCTGCGCCACCTTCTGCTGGTCGTTGCGGTGGCGCATATCGATGAAGTCGATGACAATAAGGCCGCCGATGTTGCGCAAGCGAAGCTGACGGCAGATTTCCTCCGCCGCTTCGAGGTTGGTCTGGACGATGGTGGTCTCCAGGTCCTTCTGCGATTTGTGGTGGCCCGTGTTGACGTCGACCGCCACCAACGCCTCGGTCTCGTCGATGCAGATGTAGCCGCCCGATCTGAGCCAGACCTGGCGGCGGAACGCGTTCTCGATTTGCTTCTCGACGTTGAACCGGGTGAAGATCGGCGCGGGTTCGTTGTAGAGTTTGACTTTACCGCGGGACAGACGGCTAATCTGGCCAATCATGTTGCGGATACGCTCGTAAGCCTGTTCGTGGTCCACCACGATGCGGTCCACTTCCTCGGTGAGGAAATCGCGTACGGTGCGCTCGATGAGATCTGGCTCTTGAAAGACGCAGGATGGCGTCGGACCGTTCTTGATTTTCTCCTCGACCTGCTTCCATGTCTTGATGAGCAGTTCGAGATCGCGGATGAAGTAGCGTTTGCGCTGGCCTTCGCCGACGGTGCGCACGATGACGCCCATGCCTTCGGGGATGCGCAGCCGCTGCAGGATTTGTTTGAGGCGCTGGCGCTCCCTGTCATTCTCGATCTTGCGCGAGATGCCGCGTTGCGGGTTGAACGGCATCAGCACAAGGTAGCGGCCGGGAATGCTGATGTTGGTCGTGACGCGCGGGCCTTTTGTGCCGATCGGGCCTTTGACGACCTGCACGATGACTTCCGAGTTTGGCGGGTACAGTTTCGGGATGTCCTGCTGGGTGATTTTGCGCTGGGGTTTGCTCGCCGCAGCCTCAGGCATTTCCAGCAAATCAATGCGTTGATCGAGCGACTCGGGAATGATATCCCAGTAGTGCAAGAACGCGTTCTTCTCGAAACCGATGTCCACGAAGGCGGCCTTCAGGCCCGGCTCGAGATTTTTGATTTTGCCCTTGAAGATGCTGGCGACGATGTTCTTTTCGGTCGTGCGCTCGATGCTGAACTCTTCGAGTTGTCCTTCTTCCATCACGGCGACGCGGTTTTCCAGCGCCTCGGCGTTGACGATGATTTCCTTGGTGATTTTCCTTCGGCGACGGCCCGTCAGCAGTTCTTCACCCCTTTTCAGAATTTGTTTAATCGCTTCCACGGTCAATAGGCCCTCCTGTGAATCCAGACGTTTTGTAACAGCCCCAGGGCCGTCATGCTGGCCAGCACAAACGAGCCGCCGTAGCTGAGTAATGGCAGGGGCAGACCCGTGACCGGCATCAAGCCGATGGTCATACCCACGTTAATGAACGCATGAAAAAACAACATGGCGACGACCCCCGTCGCCAACAACATGCCGAGGCGGTCGCGTGCGTTCGCCGCGATCCGCAGCCCGGAGAACAGAATCACTGCATACAGCCCCACCACGCACGCGCTGCCAACGAATCCTTTTTCCTCGGCGATGACGCTGAACAAGAAGTCATTCGGCGTCACGGTGCGCGGCAAGTAACCCAACAAATTCTGTGTGCCCTGCAAATAACCTTTCCCACTCACTCCGCCTGAGCCCACCGCGATCAACGACTGATTTAGATTCCACCCATCGCCGAGTGGGTCACGGTTCGGATTCAGAAACACGGTGAGCCGGTCTTTCTGGTAGTCCTTCAGTTTCAACCATGCCAGCGGCGTAAGGGCCATCCCCAAAAGCGTCACCAGCAACAGATGTTTGACTCTCACGCCTGCCACAAACATCAACCCAAAACAGATCGGCATCAACACCATTGCCGATCCCAGGTCCGGCTCGATCATGATCAGCACCAGCGGCAAACCCACCAGACCGAGCGCGACCCAGACCGTACCCCATCTCCGCCGCAGTTGTGGGGTGCGGTGAAGGAGATAATACGACAACGCGAGCACAACCGCCAGCTTCGCGATTTCGGCTGGCTGAATACCAAAACTACCCCAACCGAGCCAACGCCGCGCCCCGTAAACTTTCGCCCCCGCTATCAGCACCAACACCAACAAACCCACGGCCATCGCGTACCACACGGCCGCCCATTGGCAGAGCAGCCGGTAATCAATCAGCGCCGCCGCCACGTACACAATCACTCCGACCCCGAACCACACGATCTGCATCCTGTAAAAATGCGGCATCGGCTCGCCCGGGCCGCGATAAGATGCGCTGTAGATGAAGAAAACGCTACCCACCGCCAGTGCTACCATCGCACCAAACAGCAGCCAGTCCATCCGCATAAGCGAATCGATGTAACGCTTCATGCCGTATTTTGGAGTGCTGCGGCTTGACGCAGCTTTGCCGTTTCTCGATGTATCTCTGAAAGCGGTGTCAAGCCACCGCACTCCAAGTTTTTAATCCGCATACACCGCGCCTCCAGCCACCGCTTCCATCTTCTTCTGGAAAATCCCCGCCAGAATCGCGCCGGCCACCGGCGCGGCCGTGTGGCCGCCGCTGTCGCCGTCTTCGATCAACACCGACAACGCCACCTGCGGATCATCGTGGGGCGCGAACCCGATGAACCACGCCCGCTTGATCCGGCCCTCACGCATTTGAAATTCGGCCGTACCCGTTTTACCGGCGACACTCAATCCTCTGACCGCCGCCCGATGGCCGGTGCCGTCCACGGATTGAATCGCGGCCAACATTGCTTGACGCACAAACTCGATGTTCTGCGGCGATTCGTGCAAACGGTTGCGGACTTCTGGATTCGTCTGACGCACGACTTGCCCGCCGTTTGCCTCAATGCGCTTGATCAGAAACGGTCGCCAAAGCGTGCCGCGATTGCCGAGCGCCGCCGCCATGCACGCCATCTGCAGCGGCGTTGCCAACAGGAAACTTTGGCCGATGGCCAGTTGCGCCGTGTCGCCATCCCACCAACGCTCGCCGCGCTGAACGCGTTTCCAGGCCGGTGTCGGCACAAGGCCGCTGAGATCGCGCCCCACGTCAACACCGGTTGGCTGACCGAGCCCGAGTTCGCCCGCCATTCGCGTAATCGCATCCACGCCCGTGGCGATGCCCTTTTCATAGAAATAAATGTCGCAGGATTCCTTGATCGCGGAGAATGCATCGACGGCGCCGTGACCGCGCGTGTTCCAGCAGCGGAATGGGCGCGACCAGTTGCCAATCTGGATCGCACCGTTGCAGACAATCGAGTCGCGTGGTGAAATGCTGCCCGCTTCCAGCCCGGCCAGCAACGTCACGGGCTTGAAGGCCGAGCCGGGCGCATAGCGCGCGCCGATGGCGCGGTTAAGCATCGGGCTGCGCGGATCGTTGATGACCGCGTTGACCGTCGCGGCGGGCACGCCGGGATTGAAAATGTTTGGATCAAAGGCGGGCGCGGATGCCATCGCCAGGATTTCGCCGTTGCGGGGATCGAGCACGACCGCCGCGCCGCGCAGTTCCTTTCCTGCAGAGAGTAGCGCGCGCTCAAGCGCCTCTTCCACAATCTTCTGGATCCGGGCGTCGAGCGTAAGTGTCACGCGGCCGCCAAGCTCGGCCGGTTTTCGTCCCACATCGCCGACCTTCCGTCCAGCGGGATTCACGCGGATCGTGTAGCCGCCCGGCGCACCGCGCAAGAATTCATCGCAGGCACGCTCGACGCCCTGTCTGCCGACGCTATCGGGCTGGTAGTAATAGAATCGCTCCATGTCCGCATCGTCGTTCTGATCCGCTTTGCCGATGTAGCCGAGCACGTGAGCGGCGAGTGAGCCGAGCGGATATTGACGCACGGGCGTCACGATCAAGTCTGCGCCGGGCAGGTTACTCGCGCGCTCCTCGAACGCCGCGACCATTTCGGGGCGCAGGTCTCGCCAGACGGGCAGCGGCAGCGGGCGGCGTCTCTGATAATGAATTCGCACGTCGCGGTCGGCGAGCGTCACCGGCATATTCAATGCCTGACTGAGCGCGGCGAGATTGGCCTCAGCGATCCTGACGATATCTTGTTTCTTCGACACCTGGCCGAGTTGATCAAGATAGAAGGCAATGTCGTAGCTGGGCCGGTTGTTGGCGAGCACCACGCCGTTGCGATCGACGATCTCGCCCCGCGCCGATGGGATACGGATGCGCCGCAGCGATTGCGCCTGGTCGCGTCCGCCGTAATGCTCGGCGTTCATGACCTGCACGCGCCATAAATCCGCCAGCAATATGAACAGCCCCAGCCCGATGATCACGCCGATCATCACCAGCCGTGGGTTGCTGTTTCGAAATGGAGCGCTGATGATCATGAGGCGCG